>DATDMO010000105.1:0-5419 GCA_036518755.1 Candidatus Acidiferrales bacterium
ACTCAATATGTGCCGATGATCCGCGCGGCCTCAGCTCTGAATGAGGGCAGCCGTGAAAACGCGATTCAGGCACTTGCGACGACTGCCCCATACGAGCTAGGAGAAAACCGAACGGGAATGAGCCTGGGTCCGATTTATTTGCGCGGAGAGGCCTACTTGGCCGCGAAGCAAGGCGCGTCGGCCGCGGCCGAGTTTCAGAAAGTTCTTGATCACCCCGGAATCGTCACAAACAGCCCGATCGGCGCGCTGGCGCACCTCGGACTTGGGCGCGCCTACGCGCTCTCAGGCGACAAGGCGAAGGCGGCATCCGCTTACCAAGATTTCCTTGCGCTGTGGAAAGACGCCGATCCAGATATTCCCATCCTGAAGGAAGCTAAAGCGGAGTACGCCAAGCTTCAGTGATTGCGCTGGTCATGCGGTAATGTCTCCACGAAGAGACGACTGTGCGCCGGTATGCAGGTGCGGGCCGAATGGGCGCAGTACGAGGATACGAAGAAAATCTTTACACCGGGGGGTGGTCTCGCGCAAGTACCTGTTGGTGTAAAGAAAAATCGTCTACGGTGAAAGCGCAATTGGGATCAAAAATCGGCAATTTAGGTCATTCGTTCGTCAGCTCCTGGTCAACGAGAGCTGACGAGCTTTGCTACATTTTTAGAGTCTGCGGCGCGCAGGGCTGATTCTTCATCGGGGGTTGCGACATGAGGCAGCCACCCCCGAGTGAATTCAGCGAGGATTTTCTGCGCGGCCGGTTTCCGCGATGGTGGTGCGAACGTCGGCGGGGACTTGAAGTTCGTCCTGCAACAGCCCGGAAGGCCAATGGAGCTTCACTACGTCGGCCAGGCTGTACGTGCCGAGGCCGGCAAGAATTTCCAGCGGTCCCTGGCTGAGATATCCTGTCGTTCCCGAAACCTGCCAAGTCTGGCGCCTCGCGCCCGAAAAAATCTCTATTCTGGCTCCGATTCGCATGGAGTTGTTGGCGCCACCGACGGCGGCAATCTTCAACCAGTTGTTCTTACTGCCGCCTACGTTCTGCAGCAAGACGAGCGGCAGATTGTTTTGCGTAATCAACAAATCGGGGGCGCCATCGCCATCGTAGTCAAAAGCGACCACGCTGCGCGGATTGTGGAGCACCACTTTGTCGAGCCTGGTTTCGTGCGTGACGTCGCGAAACCCGGCCGCACCTTCGTTGCGTAGGAGGACGATGCGCCCTTCGCCGGAGAAGGTGTCACCGACAGCGACCAAGTCAACCAAACCGTCATTGTCGTAATCGAGTGCCGCCATGCCCCATCCGCGCATCCAGCCGGGGCCGACGAGCGGGACGCGTTCGAACGATCTGCCGGCAATGTTGTGCCAAATGGTGAGGCCTGGCGGAGCCCAATGGGTGAAGGCCAAGTCCATCCAGCCGTCGCCATCGAAATCCAAGGCTGCAACGCCGGCCGCGGGTCCGGGCATGCTGATGGCCCACGGGTTTGTATCGTGAAATTTGGCGCCCAGACTGTTTACGAGCACGGATGGGAATTTCTGCCACGCGCTTAGGACGAAATCAATAATGGCGTCGTTGTGCAGGTTGATTCCGAGCGCGCCCACCGACGCGGCATTGCCTCCGAGCCCCATCTGGTTCGTAGCATCCACAAAATGGCCGTTGCCCTGGTTGCGCCAAAAAATATTTCCAGGCGGCACGGCATTTTCCGCAAACGAAAACGGGTGGGCAGGATAGGGGAGCGGGAAATTGTTGAATCGAGTGACGTAGAGATCGGGATCACCATCGCCGTCGTAGTCAACGAATGTCACGCCGAGGGCGAGCGCGCCGGCGGGCTGGCTTTGAGGGAGGCCAGCCTCTTCTGTGACATTCGTGAAGGTGCCGTTTCCATCGTTGTGGAAAAGGACGACTCCGTCGCCGGAGGTGACGGCGAGGTCGGGGTGGCCGTCGTTATTGTAGTCGCCGACCGCGCAGCCCATTCCTTCACCCTGAAAATCGAGGCCCGCCGTTTTCGTGACATTTTCAAATTTTCCTTTACGCGCGTTGCGATAGAGCGCTGGATGGCCGCGGCCATCAGAATTGACTAGGAAAATATCCGGGCGACCATCGCCGTCGTAATCAAAGACGCACGCCCCGCTGCCGAGAAAATGCGCGAGCGTTTCTGGTGCGGCCTCCGAATCGCTTGCCGGGATAGCCGGATGGTTGCCTGGTGAGGCTTGGCGCTGGATCTGGCGACCGGTTGCCGGCTGGGATGGCAGTCCGGCGATGGAACTGACGTTGACGAAATGGACGGGAATGGTGGGCGGGGTTGCCTCGGATGGCTCGTTCATTTCCTCCGCCAGCGAATATTTCCCCTCATCGCCGTATGTGAGGCGAATGGGCTTGCCGAGGCGCTCCGAAATGATTTGCTGTGCGCGTTGCTGATGCGTTTTTGCGCCCTCGGCGTCGCCGAGGCGCCGCTCGGCATCAGCCAATCCCTGTTCCGCGGAGGCGTGGAAAGGATCGACAGCAATGGCACGCTGTAACGCCGAGGCCGCTACGTCGTACCGTTGTCGCTGGAACGCCAGATAGCCGATGAAGTATTGCGTATCGGCGTCGTTTGGATCAATGGCGGCGACCTTTTCGAAATCCGGAGTGGCGTTCTGCGGCTGACCCACTGCGATTTCGAGCAAGCCCAGGCTGAACCAGGGACGCGGATTTTTCGGGTCGCGCTGGGCGGATTTCGCGAGAACCCGCCTCGCGTCTTCGAATCGACCCATGCTCAAAAACGCGATGCCCATGTTGAGGCAGCCCGTATCGGATTCCGGATGCATCACGCACGCGGTTTGAAACTTCCCAAGCGCCTCAGCGAACTGATGACGATCCATAAGGGCGATCCCTATATTGTTTTCGCGGATCGCGTCGACGCGCGGGGCAGTCTCTGGCGCAACAGTTTGCCCGGCGGCAGACCGTCGATGCGAGGGGCGGGTGCGCTTGGCGCGCTGCCCTCCTGTGGATAGTCCGCAGGCGAGAATGAGAAGAGGAACTGCTATTCGCGCATATCGGTTCATCGAATTGACGCCGCGATTGATGCCGGTGGGCCGCCGCTGGGAATGCCCGGCGCATTCTACCGCATTCGTCACCGCACATTCGGAATCTTGCCCTGTGGCGAATCACATCGCGATGTTTGAAACAAAGCGCACCGGGCGTAAATCTCCGTTCTCACAAGGTTGCGTTGAGATATGATGCCGACGACTCGCTAGGCGAAAATCCAGACGCAACGAAGTGTCGCCTGGCGTAAAGCTGCAAATGAAAGGGTTTTGCGGTGACGTTCCGCACCAAACTTTTCGCGCTTTTCATGCTGGCGCTCCTGATTTCGGTGGGGGCGGTGGCTGTAGGTGTGACAATCCTGGCGCGACGGGCGCTGGACGAGTCAAACCGGCAGCACAGCGAAGCGCTGCTTGGCCAATTTCAGCGCGAGTTCGAACGGCGAGGGCAGGATGTGGCTCATCAAGTGCAGGCAATTGCAGACGCTGAGGCCACCGTGCGCATGGCGATCGACCTGAGCCGCCCGCAAGCCGATGTGTCGGTCTACGTAAACGATGCGCGCGGCGTTTCCCAGGCTCACCAACTCGATTTTCTGGATTTCGTCTCAGATGATGGATCGATCATTTCCTCCAACGAATGGCCCTCGCACTTCGGCAACAAAATGGACTGGCTCGTGCAGCCGCAAGATTGGGCGACACGGGGCGCGTTTCTCGCGAGAGTGGATACTCAGGATGGTCCGGCGCTGGGCCTGATGTCTGTTTCGAAGGTGCGCGTGGGAGACAAGGATCTTTACATTTTTGGCGGAGCGCGCGTGGGAAAAGACTTTCTCTCGTCCTTAGTTTTGCCCACTGGAATGCGCGCACTGCTGTATCTCAACCTCGATCCCAGTTTCCAGACGGAAAATTTGGTTGCGGAGTCCGGGCCCGTGCTGCAAGGCGAGCGTCTTGCGGCTGCAATCGAGCAGCAGCGGCGACACCCGGGGCGGCAAACGTTTCGGATTGTCTGGACACCGGATGCAGCGAGCGCAGAAACATTTCAGGCCATGCCCCTGCTGGGACGACAGGGCGAGGTCCTCAGCGTGCTGCTGGTGGGAAGCTCGCAGCGCGAAAGTGCCGAAGTCCAGCGTAGACTTCTTTTGCTGGCGACACTGGTTGCAGCATCAGGCTTGGTGTTCGGGCTGCTTCTAGGCTGGTGGGGCGCGGCGGCGGTGACGCGTCCAGTAAAGAGGCTGGAGACTTGCGCGTGGGAAGTGTCAGAGGGAAAGTTCAACACGCGCGCGAACGTTAGCGGGAGCGCCGAAATCGGCCGGCTGGCGTTGGCTTTCAACCACATGAGCGAACAGTTGGGCGAACAGCGCGATCGCCTGGTCCAAACGGAGCGCGCCGCTTCATGGCGGGAGCTTGCGCGGCGACTCGCCGATGAGTTGAGGAATCCGCTGGTGGCGCTTCAAACCGCGGCTGAAAGTTTTCAGCGGGGCCAAGAGCAGAATCCCGAGCAGTCGAACGAAACGTCTCGCACTCAGGCGGCCCAACTGCTCTCGGGAATCGAAGAACTCGAAACGATTGTGAGTAAATTTCGTGATTTTGGAGGGTTGCCGCAGCCGGAACTGGCGTCTGTCGATCTGAACGATGTCGTTCGCGGAACCGTCAAACAACACGAGGGGGAATTTGGAGCGGTCGGCAGGCCGCCGATTACGCCCGAGCTGCACCTGGAAGAAAATCTGCCTTTGATTCAGGCAGACGCATCGCTACTGCGCCGCGCGCTCGATAACTTAGTGCTGAATGCGATGGACGCAATGCCGGGCGGCGGCGTTTTGATGCTGCGCACGAACCACGCAAACGATGCAGTGGAACTGGAAATTTCCGACACGGGAACAGGATTGACGCCCCAGGAATGCGGCCGCTTATTCACACCTTATTACACGACGAAGCAGCATGGCACCGGACTGGGCCTGGCCGTCGTGCAGTCCGTGGTGAGCGATCATGGCGGGCGCATTTGGGTGGAGAGCGAGGCGGGAGTGGGCACATCGTTCCACGTCCGCCTGCCTGCAAAGCCTCCACAACGAGCAACTAAGCAACCCACCCCACCCATTGTGCGGGAGACTGTCCCGGCCGGGCCCCAATCGGGCTGATATTGGCATCATGGCTTCGGGCGAAAAAAGTGTTTGAGCAGAACGTGTGTGGGGAAGTACGCGACGGCCACCATAAACAGCCAGCTCAATGTAAGGTGCACCGGAGCGGGCCCAATCTGCTTGTGAAAAAATGGGTCGATAAAGGCGAAGTTGATGTTGTCGGACGGAGACGTAAATCGGGCGGCGACGAACGCCGGGAGCGCGATCGCCGATTGCAACACCCAGCCACGACGGTCGTAGCCGATGCGAAATATCGCCCAGAGCAGCAGCGGCGGCATCAC
>DATDMO010000106.1:0-8561 GCA_036518755.1 Candidatus Acidiferrales bacterium
AGTACCTGTCGGAGGGCGGGCGCCGTTTGGCGCTCGGAAAGCACGATCTTTAAGCCTCCCGTGTACTTCCGAAATACCTGCTCGGGAGTTCCCATTTCATGCAGCACTGGCGGGCGAAGCCGGCGAGACTGCTGCGCCGACTCGAGCAGAATCTTTTGCCATCGCTTATGACGTTTCGCCGCGGCAGCGATCAAAGGTTTATCTGTGTGCGCCGCGGCCAGTGGGACAATTTCGTCTGCGCCTAGTTCCGTCGCCTTCTCGAGACACCATTCGAAGCGGTCAAACTTCACGAGCGAGATCAGCAGGTTTATGCGCAAAGCCGGCTCAGAGGCGGGAACCGGTTCGATCAAGGCGAATTCGATCCGGCTCTCGCCCCGCTTGGCGATCGCGACTCGCTCGATCTTTGCGAGCCAGACGCGGCAGCCGTCGCTAAGCTCGTAGAGCTGCCCGGGTTCGGCGCGAAGGACGCGACCGAGATGTTCGGCGGTTTCACCGCGCAGGACTGCGGTGTCATCGGCAAAATCTTCCACGAAAAAGCGGCGGCGCATGCGCGGATTCTAGCAAGAAAGCCATGATTGAGCGCGAATGCTACACTTTCCGCGTGCAGCCCAGCGAAGCGAACCCGCAGCGGCAATGGCCCGCGCCTCACAGACCGTGGATCATGAAGCAGGTGTGGCACGACCTGCTTTTCATGCACTGGCCCGTGGCGATCGAGCAACTGCGTCCGCTGATTCCCGCTGAGCTCGAGATTGAATCGTACGAAGGCAGTGCCTGGGTTGGCGTGGTGCCGTTTCATATGTCGGGCATTCGGGCGCACTGGCTCCCGCCCGTTCCCGGCACTTCAGCGTTTCCCGAACTGAACGTTCGAACCTATGTGAGAACTGGAGCCAAAGCAGGGGTCTGGTTTTTCAGCCTGGACGCGGCGAATTCGCTGGCGGTGGCAGGAGCGCGCCGGTTTTATCACTTGCCGTATTTTCGTGCGCGGATGCACGCGAAGAGCGGGCCGAACGGTGAGATTCAGTACGAGTCCCATCGGACGAGTCGCGATGCACCAAGCGCGGATTTTCGCGGCTGGTATCGGCCTTCGGGTGACCCGTTCCGCGCTCAACAAGGAAGCCTCGAGTACTTTCTGGTGGAACGCTACTGCCTCTACGCTGCAAGTGGGAGCCGCATTTTTCGTGGAGAGATCGATCACGCGCCGTGGCCGTTGCAACGGGCCGAGGCCGAGATAAAGCTCGACACACTGGCGGCTGCGAGCGGGATTACTTTGCCAGCTTCAAAACCACTGCTGCACTTTGCGCGGCGACAGGAAGTGCGAGTCTGGACGCTGGAAGCAAAGGAGCCGCCTGAGAGGCGAGTTGGCTGCTACAAGGGCAACGGCAAGCAGTCCTGAACCGCGACAAGGATGCCATCCTGAAGGGAGGAGCTACACGTAAATTTCCGAAGCAACGAGACGCCACTCTGAAAGGACGCCGCCACTTGGGCGCGCAGGCAGGAGTGCCGGCGCAACGAGGCTGTTAGCCGAAGATGTCTTTCACTTTGTCGAAAAAGCTAGATGTGCGCTGGACAGGTTTATTTTCCACTTTAACGGATTGACCGAGTTGTTCGAGGAGGCGGTGCTGCTCCCGGGTCAGCTTTGACGGGATCACTACTCGAATGCTCACGTAGAGATCGCCGCGCCCGCCGCGAGGACTTGGCAAACCCTTTCCCTTTTGCCGGAAGACTTGCCCCGATTGCGTCCCTTCGGGGACTTCGAAATCGTCCTCGCCATGGAGGGTCGGAATTTTGATCTTCGCGCCAAGAGCGGCTTGAGGAAAGCTTACTGGAATTTCGCAGTGTAAGTCCGCTCCCCGGCGTTCGAAAAAAGCGTGCTCCTTTACTTCGAGGAAAATGTAGAGATCGCCCGTTGGCCCGCCATTCGTGCCCGGCTCACCTTGACCGGACATACGCAGGCGCGTGCCCGAGTCGACGCCCGCCGGAACAGCCACTTCAATGGTGCGCTCGCGTTGGATGCGGCCCTGTCCGCGGCATTCCGGGCAAGCATCACGAATTGTTTTCCCGGCGCCACGACAAGCCGGGCAGGTGCGCGCGATCGAAAAGAACCCTTGTTGATACGCGACCTGGCCACGCCCGCCGCAGGTACGGCAAGTAACCGTGCCGGTTCCTGGTTTTGCGCCGGTGCCGCGGCAAGTCTCGCAATTCTCGTGGCGCGAAATCCGAATCTTGGTGTCAACGCCGGATGCGGCCTCTTCGAACGTGAGGGACATGTCATATCGCAGATCGGAGCCGCGGTGTGCGCGAGAACCTCGGCCCCGGTGTCCCGCTGCGGCGCCCTGCTCGAAGCCGAACAGATCGCCCAGGATGTCGTGAAATTCCTCGAAGATCGTGGAATTGAAGCCGCTCGATTCGAAACCGCCGCGCCCATCCAGTCCGGCGTGGCCGAAACGATCGTAAACCGGGCGTTTTTGCGGGTCGGAAAGAACGCTATAGGCTTCCGAAGCCAGCCGAAAATTCTTCTCGGCTTCTTCTTTTTTTTCTGGATTGCGATCGGGATGCCATTGCAACGCTGCTTTTCGATACGCAGACTTGATCTGATCCGAAGACGCGTCACGACTGACGCCGAGAACTTCGTAATAGTCCAACTGAGCGCCGTTAGCCATCTGTACGTCTTCACTTCCTTCCGAAGGCAAAAATCAGAAAAGCCCCGCTTTGCTGCACATGCGAGCCCAACTTGAATCGGAGACTCGCTCGAATTTCAAACCGCGCCTTAGGATGCCGATTCGCGCTTGACCACTTGCACGGACCGCTCGTCGGGTGCCGTGGCCACTCGAACCATCGCCGGCCGCAAAACCTTCCCGTGAAACAGATAGCCAGGTTGCAACTCGTCGATGATTGCTCCCTCGGCATATTCGGACGTCTCGACCTGCTCGATCGCATGGTGAAAGTGCGGATCGAATTGCTTTCCGGCGGTTTCCATACGCACCAAGCCTTGTTTCGCCAGCAAATCGCTCAGTTGGCGTTCGATCAGCTCGAATCCCTTGCGATATTCAGTGCTTGCGGAACCAGGATCGGCGGCGAGCGCGTGACCCAGAGCATCGAGCACGGGAAGAAGACGCTCGGCGAAGAGCTCGACGCCCCGATGGTGTTCCTGATGGCGCTCTCTCTCGATGCGCTTGCGGTAATTCTCGAAGTCCGCCTGCCGCCGCACGAGAGTATCGGTCAGCTCCTGCTTCTCCGAGAGCAGCTTCTGTATCTGTGCATTTAAGGCATCAGTTCCCAGCGCTTGCGATTGTGCAGGGGCAGAACCGCCCGAACCGCTTTGGGCGGGCCGTTCTTCCTTCACGCCAGCGTCTTCGTCTCGGCGGTCTCTATGCGACGTCATGAAATTCAGTCCCCTTCTT
Source organism: Candidatus Acidiferrales bacterium (assembly GCA_036518755.1). GTDB lineage: Bacteria > Acidobacteriota > Terriglobia > Acidiferrales > UBA7541 > Palsa-295. The sequence goes on from DATDMO010000106.1 coordinate 3,402, forward strand.
GGCCCTCGGAAAAAAACTGCGCCATAAACGCGACAGCGGTAATCACGCGCTCGTAATGCATCCGCATGGGAGCCAAGATTCCGAGAGTTCCCTGCACTTGGGCATTCGATGAGTACGACGCAGATACCAGTGCGAGCTGCTTGCCGGCGCTGGGCATTTTGTCGAGGCCAAGTTCGACGTGCACCGGTTCAGGCGCCTCGATGCAGCCACTCAGCAGAGCGATCAAGCGGTCTTTCTCTTCGATGGCTTCCAGCAAATCGCGCAATTGCTGCTGGTCGGTAAACTGGACCGCTGCAGCGAACTGCGCGGCGCCATCGGTATAAATTTTGCGCTCGGTGCTGTTGCCGAGCACGGCGGGATCGCACAACATCAGTGCGTCCCCCGCAAGACGACCGTACTGCTCTCGGTCGCGCTCGATCTGGGCGCGGAGGTCGGCGCGCATGGCCTCGAGCGTCCAGCCAACGTAGTGACGATTGAGATGGTCGGCGATGCGGTCAAGATCCGCCTGGGTAAACTGGCGCTCGGGGCGAATGAGCTTATCCCGCGTGGCACCACCCGTGGTGACCAGCACCACGAGGACGCGATGGTCAGGGACGAGAAGGAAGCGCACATGTTCAACCATGCTGCGAGCGAGAGGAGGCGAAATGAAGATGCCGAGGCCCCGCGAAACCGCTGAGAGAACTTGACTCGCCCGCTCCATCACTGCTTCGGGAGTTTCAGCAGCTTCCAATTCGCGGCGAATCCACTGGCGGTCTTCCGGACTAGCTGTGGCTTGCGCGGCCACCTGCTCGACAAAAAAGCGATACGCTGCAGCGGTCGGCACACGCCCAGCCGACGTATGCGGTTGGTGAAGATAACCCCCCTCCTCCAACTCCGCCATTACGTTCCGGATCGTGGCGGGGCTCAGCGACTCAACGTGGCGCTGGGCCGCGCTGCGTGACGAGACGGGTTCGCCCGTTTCGATATAGGTGCGGACGATATCCGCCAAAATCTGCCGGTGCCGCTTCTGCTGTAGGACGATAGGACTCATGAGCCAGCCAAACCCTCGGTGCGCCGTAAAGCGCCTGTTACCTATTTCCTGTGTCTATTTTACCGCAATAAAATTTTAGTTGCGGCGAAGAGTTGCGTCAACTTTGGCATTCGGCGCGTTGCGAAGAAATAGGAAGGGAGAGAATAGCCCCCAAATGATATCGGGCACATCCCGCGGGGACTGTGCCCGATCAGCACGAAGAGAATTCGGCAGGGAGGGTTAGTCGACTAACGCACCGGCCTCGGGCATTTGCAGCTTGGCCTTGGCCAGGGCGCGGACGATATTGGTCTCGACAGTCTGTTCGGTTGTGTTGCGCACCGTAGCCAGTTCACTCACCAGGAGATATTTTGCGCGTTCCAACATCTTCTTTTCCCGGAAAGAGAGCGGCTTAGTGCGGCTAAGAGCGACCAAGCCTTTGAGAACAGCTGCAACTTCCATCAAAGAGCCTGTTCGCATCTTGTCGGAGTTTTCCTTGAAACGGTGCTTCCAATCGTGATGGGAAGCGGATCGACCTTTTTCAAGGTACGAAAGAACAGCCCCGGCCTGAGTTGAGCGGATCACCGGTCTCAATCCCACGTTTTCCACATTTCCCTGAGGGACCATTACCTTCAAGCCGCTCGAAAGAATACGTAACATATAAAAGCGCTCCGACCTACCGTTGACATAACCAAAACTGATCTGTTCGATCAGCCCAACACCATGATTCGGGTAGACAACCTTCTCGCCTAGCTTAAAGTCCATAAGTGGAAGTTCCCTCCCCCAACTGCTACTAGAAGTTTAGGCGCGCGTTACAGGGGCGTCAAGTTATTCCCGCAAATTTCTACAGGATTTAGCGGGTGGAAGACGAGGTTTTTGCCGCAGTTTGGCAGCGCAATTGCCCTATAATCGGTGCGTGTTGATCCTTGCCTTGGACACTTCTTCGCCATCCGGAAGTTTGGCGGTGCTACGGGATTTCCAAGTTATCGGGACAGTTTCCACGTGGACTAGCGAAGTTTATTCTTCTCGGATGTTTCGCCACCTCGATTTCTTGCTTGGTGAACTCTCTTTGAATCTAGGAGACTTCGATCTTTTTGCGGTGGCAGCGGGTCCTGGATCGTTCACGGGACTGCGCGTCGGTCTGGCGGCGGCAAAAGGCTGGGCGGAGGTCTATGGCAAACCGGTTGCGGCGATCAGCGGGCTCGAAGCCATCGCCACCCAATCACGCTCCCCCAATTCGATCTTGGTCGCTGTTACCGATGCGCATCGCGGGCAAGTCTATTGCGCACGCTATCGGCGGTCGCAGGCTCAGGGTGATGACGGCCTTGCACTCGAAGGCGAAGAATGCGTGATGGACCCGGAGGAATTTGTGAGCGCTTTTGAGGGAATCCCGGGCAATTGCCCATTCACTGTCGTAAGTCCGGCACCCGAGCTCTTATCGAAAATATTCTCCGATCATGAGGCGCTGCTGGCCACGCGCGAACCGAAAATCGATGAGGTGTCGCCGATTCTCGCCCCGCATGTTGGGCGCCTCGGTTACCTTCGCGCGCAACGCGGCGATCTTGACGATGCGCTCACTCTTGCTGCCAGCTACGTCAGGCGCACTGACGCAGAACTAAGATGGAAAGCGCCGAGCGGAATTTGAGTCTGCGCCCCATGCTGGAAAGCGATGCTGATGCCGTCGTCAAAATCCAAAGAGCATCTCCAGAAATCGCGCAATGGACCGCGCGCGACTACGCCAACCTTCCTAGAACCGGAATGACTGCGTGGGTTGCGGAAACAGAAGGGGTTATCGCCGGCTTTCTGGTCGCGCGAAGGATCGCGGGCGAACTTGAAATATTAAATCTTGCGGTGCGGCCCGATGCGCGCCGCCGCGGCATCGGCCACGCTCTTATCCAATTCGCATTTGCGTGGGGCAAGCAGCTCCAGGCGAAGAATGCGCATCTGGAAGTCCGGGCTTCGAATCTAGTCGCTTTGGAATTCTACAAACGGCACCAATTTCAAGAAACGGGTCGTCGGCCTCTGTACTATTCCAATCCTGTGGAAGATGCGTTGGTGCTAACCGCGCACATCTCCTAGGCACCAGCTCGGCGCTATCCGTGCGATCCTTTGCTGCTAGAATGACCTCGTGAAAAAGTACGACGTTGCAGTCGTCGGCGGCGGAATCATCGGCGCAACAATCGCCTTGGAACTGGCGCGCGACAAGCTGAGAGTAGTGGTGCTGGATCGCCGGCAGCCAGGGCGCGGAGCGTCGTGGGCCGCAGCTGGGATGCTATCTCCCGCACCAGATTCACCCCGCGATACGTCGCTAGTCCCCTTGTTGCGCCGGAGCCTACAGCTCTATCCAGATTTTGTAGCCATCATCGGGGAAGAATCGGGCAGGCCGACTGGATATGCGCGCAACGGGGCACTTCAGATTTTTCGCGGTCCGAACGGCGAGGCCGATCGTAACGCTGAAGTGGCCGAACATCGCCACCTGGGACTTACAGCCGAACCGATTGCGCTCGAAACGGCAAGAGAATGGGAACCACCGATTGGGCCATCTGCCGCGGCGGCGGCGTGGCTGCCCGATGAGGGCACAATTGAGCCCCGGTTGCTAATGGACGCGGTGCTAAGCGTCGTGCGAAGTCACCGAGTTGAAATCTGCTCGGATTGCGAGGTGACGGGACTTGTGCGACTCAATGGTCGTTGCGCGGGAGTGATGGCTCGCGGCGAGCATATTACGGCCGGTAGTGTGGTGCTCGCAGCGGGTTGTTATTCGGGTCAAATTCTGGAAGCGAGCGGATTCGCCGCTGCCTATGCGCCCACTCGGCCTGTTCGCGGGCAAATGCTTTGTCTGCGGTCAAACGATGTAAGGCTTCGGCGCGTCGTGCGCTCGCATCGAGCTTATTTAGTGCCTCGCGCGGATGGGCGGATCGTCGCCGGCAGCACGCTCGAAGAAGCGGGATTCAAAAAGCAAGTCACGCCAGCGGGCATAAAACACATATTGGAAGGAGTCCTGGAGCTTTGCCCTGCCCTTGGCAGTGCCGAGGTGCTCGAAACGTGGTCCGGCCTGCGCCCGGGAACTTCCGACGACCTTCCGATCATCGGCCCCACTGAGATGGATGGGTTGTTGATTGCCACCGGCCACTACCGCAACGGAATTCTTCTAGCACCGGTCACAGCGAGACTCATACGAAACTTCCTCACGCGGTCCCACACAGATTTTGATTCGCAAGCGTTCTCTCCGCTGCGATTCGTGCGGCAGGCACAGGCCGCCACTTAGGAGTCGAGCGTTGAATTTCGATTCGCTTAGAACGGAATCCGACTTCGCTGGGGCTCGCGATTCGGCGGTCCCGCAATCGCAGAGGCCTGACCCGGTCCGGTGAATTGTACCTTATCAGCTTCGAGATAGATTGGTCGTTCGATCACGGCTTCCAGAGTCGATCCGCGAGGCAATTCAGCATCCGGACCGCGCGTCAACAACACGGCTCCCAGTCCGGCAATTGCTCCGATGCCAGCGCCGATTCCGACTCCCTTGCCGATATTTCCGGCGGCGGCTCCAGCCCCTGCGCCAATTCCGGTCCCAGCTTCGGTGGACCGAATGACTGTGCCCACATCCGATGTCTTGTCGCTGTCACCGACAATTTGTCCCTCATTATTCACCGTTTCCCCGCCGCCGGTGCCCGCCCCGTTGGGCATCGCTTTGAGATTCACCATGTAGCCATTGGGAAGAATCATTTCCGTGAGCTTCATCATGAGTTCACCACGTCCCTTGATTCTGCCAGGTCGCTTTGATTCCGTGATTTCGCCGCTCACGTAAGAGCCAGCCGGAATTACAACGTGCCCATCCACCATCACCGGGAAAATCGTCTCGAAGTAGACGGGATCGCCGGGTTTAGCGCTGCGCGTCGAAATCGCGTTGTGCAACACCAGTGGAATATGAGTGCCGGACGCCACCTCGATTTGCGCCTTCTTGGTTGTCGTCTGCGCTGAAACGTTGCTCGCGGCAGTGGAAGCCGACGAGACCGCGGACGATTTCTGGGAAGGCTCGGCTGCCGAGGCGGACGGCGTCGGTGGCCCACTTGCCTGCTGAGCGCTCGCGGTGGCGGCAAGCACAAGGCCACCGATGATTGCACCCGTTCGAGACCAGTAAATCCGACGGCTTCTCATGA
>DATDMO010000107.1:0-2602 GCA_036518755.1 Candidatus Acidiferrales bacterium
CATGCTGGCCTTAGCGCGTGTGGCGGGCGAGACCGCACCACTACTCTTTACAGCTTTCGGGAATCAATTCTGGAGCGACGGCTGGAGCCAGCCCATTGCTTCGCTGCCGATGATGATTTACACCTACGCGATCAGCGCTTATGAAAGCTGGCACGAACAGGCATGGGCCGCGGCCCTTGTCTTGCTCGCCCTAGTTTTCGTGGTGAACGTCGCGACCCGGCTGATTCTTTCGCGAAGAATTTCCGTTTCGAGGTAATCTATCGTGGCCAGCGCGAGCCCAGTGAATCGAATCGACGAATCCGCGAAGGAGGAGAGGACACTGCCGAGGAGATTCTACGTTTCCTCGGAAGCGACAGGCCTCGCGGAATACAGCCAGAGATTCCAGATCTCAGGGCTGAAAGTGTTTTATGGCGCGAAACAGATTCTTCAAGGATTTGATCTGGAAATTCCCGCGAATGTGGTCACGGCTGTCATTGGCCCATCGGGATGCGGAAAATCGACGCTGCTGCGCAGCTTAAATCGAATGCATGAAACGATTCGGCACGCATGGATGGAGGGCAGCATTCTTCTCGATGGTGAAAATATTATGGAGATGGATGTCGTTGGGCTTCGCCGCCGAGTGGGAATGGTTTTCCAGCGGCCGAATCCATTTCCGAAAACCATTTTTGAGAATGTGGCTTACGGTCTGCGCATCAACGGGCACAAGGGAAGACTTTCGGATGCGGTGGAACACAGTTTGCGACGGGCGGCGTTGTGGGACGAAGTGAAGGATCAGTTGCACAAATCGGCGTACGCGCTATCGGGCGGGCAGCAGCAGAGGCTGTGCATTGCCCGGGCGCTGGCTGTAGATCCTGAAGTTTTACTTCTCGACGAGCCATGCTCAGCACTCGATCCAGTGACGACGGCCAAGATCGAAGAGCTGCTGTTTCAATTGAAGCCGACATGCACCATCGTGATCGTCACGCACAATATGCAGCAGGCGGCACGGACCAGTGATTTCACGGCCTTTCTTCTCGAAGGCCGGCTGGTGGAGTACCAGCCGACGGCGAAACTGTTCACGAATCCAACTGATCCGCGAACTGAAGCGTACATTACCGGCCGTTTTGGCTAGGAGAATCGATGGAGCGGCACTTTGAACGCGACCTGGAGGAACTGAAGCAGCGCCTGCTTTGGATGGCGAGCCTCGCTGAACGGTCAGTGCACCAGGCGCTGCAGTCCGTATTCGAGAAAAATGAGGCGCTTGCGAACCGCGTCCTGGAGGAAGAAAAGGCCATCAACGACATGCAGATCGAGATTGACAGCCGCGTGATGGAACTCGCGGCGCTGCAGCAGCCGATGGCGGTGGACTTGCGCTTCATTTTTTCCGCGTCGCGAATCAACAACGATTTGGAACGAATCGGCGATCAGGCGGTCAACATCGCTCAATCCTCGCTTCGCATTCTGCGCCATCCGCAAGTGAAGCCATACGTCGATTTGCCGCGGATGGGCGAGCTTGCAGAGGGCATGGTTCGCGACAGCCTGAACGCGCTGGTGCAGCGCGACGCCGAGTTGGCTAAGTCGGTGCTGACTCGGGATGATGAAGTGGACCATCTGCGCGATCAGATTTTTCGCGAACTACTTACTTACATGATGGAGAATTCGGCTTTTATTTTCCCCGCGTTTGAGCTCGTGCTGGTCACCAAGAATCTTGAGCGAATCGGCGACCACGCCACAAACATCGCCGAGGATGTCATTTACATGGTGGCCGGAAAAGACGTCCGCCATCTTGCCGCTGATCGCCGATAGTCGGTCCGGCCAGCTTCCCGCCGGAAATCGATCGTTCGAACGCAATCTGAACTAGTGAGCAAGGGGACAACGGAAATTAACGCTCAGTAAAGCGATGGCGATCCTCCGTGTAGTATCTTCAGGATGGCGCAGCAATCCCTCAACCGGACAATCATTCAATCCACGGGTATCGTCATGGCGAGCGTGCTGCTCAGCCGCGTTCTCGGCTTCGCGCGCGAGTGGACGGTGGCCCACCAAATCGGCTCGAACGCCATCACCGACGCCTACTACGCCGCTTTCACGCTTCCGGATTTTCTGAATTATCTCGTTGCCGGCGGGTCGCTCAGCATTACCTTCATTCCGGTGTTCGCGAAATTCGCAGCGGAGAACAAAGAAGAGGAAGGCTGGCACGTGTTCTCGACGGTGATGACGTTCATGGGGCTGCTCGTCATCGCTCTCATCGTGGTGGCGGAGATCTTTGCGCCGCAACTGGTTTCGGCGATCGCTCCCGGTTTCGGCCCCGCAGAAAAACAGCATGTCGTCTTTCTCACGCGGCTGATGCTGCCCGCCCAGTTCTGTTTCTACGAAGGCGGGATTCTGACGGCAGTGCAATATGCCAAGGGAGAATTCATTGTCCCTTCGCTCGCTCCGCTTATTTACAACCTTGCGATTATTCTGGGCGGCGTGATGCTGGCCTCGCGGATTGGCATAACCGGTTTTTCGGTCGGGGTCCTTGTTGGAGCACTCGCCGGAAACTTTTTGCTACAGATTTATGGAGCTCACCTGGTCGGAGCACGGTTCGAATTCGCACTCAATCTGCGTCATCCGGGGTTCCGGC
>DATDMO010000108.1:0-6092 GCA_036518755.1 Candidatus Acidiferrales bacterium
TGGATCGACCGGTTCGGTGACCTCGCCCTCCCCGCCGACAAGCTCTTCCCTGCCTGTGGCTGTTTTCCATTTTCGCGAACGCAAAACGGCCTTCATCAAGATGATTACGATCACCGCGAAGGGAATGGCCACTCCAAATGCCGTACCCAAGCTGACCCCCATGCCCGTCATCGGAGACTTTACCAGCATCAGAGCGCCGAGGATCATGGAGACTACTCCGCCCACGCCGAGCACGCCATGCGTGGGAAACTTGGCCTCGAGCACGAACAGCGCCAGCGCCAACACAATCAGAAGCAGCCCCGTAAAAGTCACCGGCAACATATGCATCGCGAAGAGCGCAAGCAAGATCGCGATTCCACCGATCACTCCCGGCGCGAACATACCGGGATGAGTGAATTCCGTATAAAGCCCCAGCACGCCGACGATCAGCAAGATGAAGAAAGCGTCCGGTTCCACGATACGCGAGAGGAACTTCTCGCGTCCCGTCATTTCCCGAGTCACGATTACGGGATTTGAAAGTGCGAGTTGCGCGGTCGACCCATTGAAGCGCGCGATCGTCCGGCCATTCAGCTCTGCCAGCAACTGTTCGGGTGACGAAGCCTCAATGTCGATCAGCTTGCCGTCCAGCGCTTCCTGCTCGCTGAACGCTTTCGCGTCGGTCACCGCCGTCGCCGCGAGAGCCACATTGCGTCCGCGCTTGCTCACGTAACTGCGCAAGTACGCGGTTGCTTCGTTGAGAATCTTCTTTTTCAGCGTCTCGTCAACTTGAACCGTCTGGCCCGCAACTTCCATGATTGGCGACGCCGCGCCTGTATCCGTCCCCGGCGCCATTGCTGCGACATCCGCCGAAAGCAGAATAAAAAATCCCGCCGAAGCCGCGCGCGAGCCCGTTGGATACACGTACGTAACTACCGGCACGGGCGAACGCAGAATCGCCTGAATGATTTCCCGCATGGACGTGTCCAGACCGCCCGGCGTGTTCATGGTGATCAAAATCAGGCTGGAATGGTCGCGAGCCGCCTGCTCGATTCCGTTCACCAGGTATTCGGCGAGCACTGGCTCGATTTCGCCGTCGATTTGGAGCCGGACAACCGTGGGCGTGGAATTAGCGCTCGAAGCTACTGGCGCTGGTGCTGCTGCGCGTGCCGGAAAACCCAGGAATAGGCCGGCGAAAACGCACACACAAACCAGCGGCCGCCGCAATGTTTGGGAACCCATCTCGGAGCGGTAGTATAGCAAGCGCCGTGTCCGGACGCCGCGAAAGATGCTGCCCATCCGCAGTCGCTAGTGTCAACCTCCATCAGACTTGCGGGCCCGGCATTTTCACGTTCTTTTTCTGATTCGCATACCGGGCGCTGTCATCGCGAGCCCCGCCTTTGTTTCATCGGCGTGCGGGATCTGCTTCACGTTTCTTTGGATCAACGCTCAGCAGCCAAATTGGCGCTAACAATTGTGCACTTTACGCGCAGCAGGCTCCCTCAGTGGTGCAAATCCATGTGCTATAATTTCTCCGAGTTACTTGCAAGTTAGAGTGCGTTTATGCATTCCGGAGACACGCGATGAGCTTCCCCAAAACCCCAAACATTTGGTGCAACGGTAAATTCATTCCGTGGGACCAGGCCACCATTCACGTGCTCTCGCATGTCGTCAGCTACGGCTCGGCCGTCTTTGAGGGCGTTCGCTGTTACGACACCGCCCAGGGACCCGCGATTTTCCGTCTCCGCGAGCATATGCAACGTCTGCTGAATTCAGCCCACATCTATCGCATGGAAGTTCCCTTCTCGCTGGAGGCTCTGTGCCAGGCAACTCTCGACCTCGTCCGCGAGAACAAAGTCAGCGCTTGCTACGTGCGGCCCATCGTGCTTCGCGGCTATGGCGACGCCGGCGTGGACCCACAGAACTGCCCCGTCGACGTTTACTTGGCCTGCTGGGAGTGGGGCAAGTATCTCGGCGAGGAAGCGCTGCGCAGCGGCGTGGACGTCTGCGTCAGTTCCTGGAACCGCGCCGCGCCCAATACACTACCGCAAATGGCCAAGGCTGCGGCCAACTACATGAACTCGCAGCTCATTCGCATGGAAGCGAAGGCCAACGGATACTCGGAAGGCATCGCCCTGGATGTGAACGGCTACGTCAGCGAAGGGTCGGGCGAAAATATTTTCGTCGTGATGAACGGCGCGATCCACACGCCGCCGCTCGCCAACTCGGCGCTGCCCGGCATCACGCGCGATTCCGTGCTCACACTTTGCCGCGAGGCGGGAATTCCCGTAACTGAACAAATGCTTCCCCGCGAAACGCTCTATATCGCCGACGAAGTTTTCTTTTCCGGCACCGCCGCCGAAATTACGCCGATCCGCTCGATTGATCGCATCAAGGTAGGCGCCGGCTCGCGAGGCCCCATCACCAAGCGCATCCAGGACGCGTTCTTCTCAATCACTAGCGGTAAAGTGCCTGACCGTCACGGCTGGCTTTCGCCCTTAGGTGTTACCAACGGCGTCGCGGTTCGCTAGACCCCAACGCGGGGCCATTGAAAACTCGAAGTCGGCTTCGTGCCCCAAGTTTCTTGACCGCTCTTTCCTAGAATCGAGTAGAATCCGCGCGGCTGAAAGCGATTCCCTTGTACGGGCAGTATTCCTTTCTTCGCAAAGGAATTTCGTGTATAGCCTTCCACAGAAACTCGTCGGCGAGTTTATTGGTACCTTCACCATCATCTTCATCGCCACCGGCTCGATCTGCGCGGATCAATATCTTGGAGCGGCGTCGCAAACCAGAATCGGCCCTCTTGGCATCGCGCTGGCGTATGGCCTAGCTTATGCCGTCATGGTCATCGCGCTGGGCCACGTTTCGGGAGGCCACTTCAATCCGGCTGTCACGATCGGGTTCTGGGTTGTGAAGCGCTTGGGCACGCTCCAAGCCATCGCCTATTCGATCGTTCAGCTAACAGCTGCCTGTGCCGCCGCCTATCTGATCAGAATCATCATTCCGGAAACAACCTGGCGCCCCGTTGCCCTTGGCGTGCCAGTTCTAGCGCAGGACTTCACTCGCCTGCACGCCATGGTCCTCGAGGCCGTTTTAACCTTTTTCGTTGTCTTCGTTGTCTTCGCCACTGCTGGCGGCGATGCGCATGGCGCCCCGCGCCATGTTGCGGGCCTCGCGGTTGGCCTGGCGATTGTAATGGGCGTGCTTTTCGGCGGTCCGTTCACCGGAGCCGCGATGAACCCCGCTCGCGCCTTCGGTCCGGCATTGGCAGCTCCGCACTGGCAAAACCAAGGGGTCTATTGGATTGGCACACTTTTTGGCGGCATTATCGCGGCGTTCCTCTATGAGCGCCTTTTTCCAATAGACCGGCAATTCTCCTAGCCAGCGCCCTCTGCCTCGTCTTTTCGAGGCATTGCACACCTAGAAATCCTGTCCTTCAGCCGCATTGCCCGAGTACTAAAACGCGTGCTAGCTTGGCTTTTAGCAGTCATTGCAACGGGGTTATCGCTATGGCCATCAATATTGACGATCTCTTGCGCCGAGCAGTCGATAGCAGGGCGTCGGACCTGCACCTGAAAGTCGGCAACCACCCCTATCTCCGCATCGACGGCCTTCTCAACGGCCTCAGCGACGTCCCCCGAATCACGCCCGAAGAAATGCTCTCCATGGCTTTTAGCATGATGACCAACCGCCAAAAGCAAAAATTCAAGGAAACGGCGGAACTGGATATGGCTTACGGCGTCGCGGGCCTCGGACGCTTCCGCGTCAACGTTTTCCAGCAGCGCGGCAACGTCGGCATGGTTTTGCGCGTCATCCCCACAAAAATTCGCACCATCGAAGAGCTCGAACTGCCGCACATTCTCAGCCAGGTTTGCGAGGAACAGCGCGGCCTCATCCTCTGCACCGGGACAACCGGTTCGGGAAAGTCCACCACTCTCGCGGCGATGATCGACCGCGTCAATTCCCTGCGCGCCGAACACATCATCACCATCGAGGACCCGATCGAATATTTGCACCGCGACAAGAAAGGCTTCATCAACCAGCGCGAGGTTGAGGTCGACACCTCCTCGTTTTCCACCGCGCTTCGCGCTGCCCTTCGCCAGGACCCGGACGTCATCCTCGTCGGCGAAATGCGCGATCTCGAAACCATTTCCACAGCCTTGCTCGCGGCGGAAACGGGCCACCTTGTCGTTTCGACCTTGCACACGCTCGACGCTACGGAAACCATTCAGCGCATCATCGCTGTGTTCCCCCCGCCCGAGCAAAAGCAAATCCGCCTGCAGCTCGCGTCCACGCTCAAGGCCGTCATCAGCCAGCGCCTCGTTCGCAAGGCCGACGCCCAAGGCCGCGTTCCGGCCGTCGAAGTGATGGTTACCACCGGCTACATCCGCGATTGCATCATTAACCCGGATAAAACGCGCATGATTCGCGACGCTATCGCCGCCGGCACCAGTCAGTACGGCATGCAGACCTTCGATCAGTCGCTATTTGACCTCTACTCGCGCAATCTCATTACCCTGGAGGAAGCGCTCATGCGCGCTTCGAATCCAGACGACTTCCACCTTCGCGTCCAGGGCATCCGCTCCTCTTCCGATTCCGCCCGCGAGGAAATGGAACGCTCCATGGCTGAATTCGACCGCCTCGGTAGACGCTAGCGTCTTGTGGCGCAGGCAGATCCTAGTATTCCTGTCACCAGCCCTCAGCCCCTGCTATGCTTTCCGCGTGCGCTCCCATTCCCCGCCGCGGAAGATTTCCACCGAGCAGGAGCTTTACGCCTCAGCCCTCCGCGCCCTGATGCGCCGCGCGCACTCGATCCACGAAATGCGCCAATACCTCGGACGCCGCGCCGAAAGCAAAACGCACGTCGACCGCGTCATCGCGCGCCTCCGCGAACAAAGCTACCTCGACGACGCCCGCTACGCCATCGACTACGCCCGCCAGCACGCCAATTCGCGCCGCCAAGGGCGTTTCCGCATCGCCCGCGAACTCCGCGCTCGCGGCGTTCCCGATCGCCACATCGACACCGCACTCGAGGCCGTCTTCGCGGAGACCGACGAAGCCTCATCCGTTCGGGCGCGCCTCCACCGCCATCTCGCGCACTTTCGCGGCCCGCTCGATCAGCGCAAGCTCGCCTCGCTGCATCGCAGTCTGCTGCGTGCCGGCTTTTCCTCGGATGTCATCCACGCCGAACTTCGCCTCGCTGCACGTGAGCACGAAGCCCCTCTCCCCGCCTTCGCCTTCCCCGATCCTCCGGACGACGAGTAGGTCCTGAGTTGATTCTTAGACGGCGAATCAGAGAGCCTTGCCTCTTGCGGCTTGGCCACGCAATAGGAATGTCTTGGGAAAGCGCCCCTCGCCGCAAATCTTGAAGGATCCGAAGTCCTTGAACCAGGGACCTTCAGGTGCATCGGGATTCGTGTCACGCCACAACTTGAGTTGGTATAGGTCTTCCGCGGTAATCTTGCGTTCCGCCAGACGATCGAATAGATGATCCCGCAAAGCTGGCGGAAGCTTCGTCCACTCGATCTTCGGCATCACTCCCCAAAGGTCATGCGGGCGAGTTCTTGCTTGAGGCGCTGCCTCTCTCCGGGTTCGGTGGTTTCGGTAAGCCTGTTGGCGATGGCGAAGAAACGCTCTCGCTGCGAATCTTTAGACTCAAGCCCCGCCTCGATCAGGTCGACGAGGACGCGGTTTGCGCTTTTCTTTTGCGTTTTTGCCAGCGATCGCACGCGGTTGGCGATTCGCCTCGGGATCGACACGGTCTGTCGAACAGCCTTCTTTATGGTGGCCATGGCATCATCATACACCACTCTGCACCACCTCGCATCAAACGTGAACATTGCTTCTTCTCATCCATCGGTTCTCGCGCCGCAAGCAAAGGGTTTGGGAGCCTCTTGTTTTCGCTCTATATTCGCCTATTGCTTGCAGAGAACCCCTGTTTTCTTTCGTTGCCCTGTCTCAAATGCCGTCGTACCATTCACTTCAATCTCTGGCGAAGGGAGGGCAAATGCCCGCTACCTGGAAGGGATCTCTGTCGTTCGGCCTGGTATCCATACCGATACAGTTGTCCCCTGCTGCTCGCACGGAGCGCATCAGCTTCAATCAGCTCCACAAGG
>DATDMO010000109.1:0-3356 GCA_036518755.1 Candidatus Acidiferrales bacterium
CGACCCTTGCGCGAGGATCACCGCCCGCTCGATCACGTTTTGCAGCTCTCTGATATTCCCTGGCCACGAATACCTTGTGAGGCTATCGAGCGTCTCTCGCGTGATCCCTTGGATGTTCTTTCCGAGCCTCTTCGAAAAGCGGGAAAGAAAGAACATGGCGAGATGCGGAATGTCAGAGCGGCGGTCCCGCAAGGGAGGCACGTCAATCGGGAACACATTCAGTCGGTAGTACAGATCGGATCGGAAATCGCCCGTCTGAATAGATTCGAGGAGGTTTCGATTTGTGGCGGCCATTACACGCACGTCAACACTCACGGTCCGGTTGCTACCCACCGGTTCAAACTCCCGCTCCTGCAGGACTCGCAATAGCTTGACCTGTGTTCCCAAAGGCAGCTCGCCGATTTCATCGAGGAAGATCGTGCCGCCGTCGGCGAGCTCGAAGCGGCCAATATGCCGTTCAAACGCGCCGGTGAAGGCTCCCTTCACATGCCCGAACAATTCGCTTTCCACAAGGCCGGCCGAAATGGCGCTGCAGTTAACCTTCAGCAACGGACGGCTCTTGCGCGTGCTGCGGTCATGAATCGCGCGCGCGATCAATTCCTTCCCGGTACCCGTTTCGCCATAAATCAACACGGTGGAGTCCGTTGGAGCCACCTGTTCGACTTTACGGAGCACTGCCAGGAGGGCATCACTGTTGCCTATGATCTCCTCGAAATTGTGCTCCGTACGTATCTCCTCCTGAAGGTAGACGTTCTCTTTCTCCAGTCGCGCCTTCAATTCAACGATTTCTTCGAAGGACTGCATGTTTGCGACTGCAAGCGCAACTTGGTTGCCTATCTCCTGCAGCGTTTCGAGATTCGCTTCGGAATATTGGTTTCGCTCTGTGCTTCCGACATTGAGCGTGCCTATCGCCTTGCCTCCAACCATCAAGGGAACGATACAGTCGGAGTAGATGCCTTTGGCGACTAGGCGGCCGTCGTTGAGATATTGTTTTTCCTTCTCAAGGTCGCGTCGCACGATGGGATGCGAGTGATCGAATACCCAAGCCGAGACGGTTTGCTTGCGATCAAACTCCAGTCCAGCTCGAAAGTGCTCGGTGGGGATGGTGCCTTCTATCGCGAGGTAGCGGAAAGCGTCGGTGCGTGGATTGTAAACCGTGAGGGCCGCCCCGCTAAAGGGTACGACGCGGCGGAGGATATGCGAGATCGAGCGCAGCAGATCCTCAGGGTTCAGGTGGGTGATAATTGCATTGTTGATCTCAAGGAGCGTTCGGTAGCGCTCTGCTGTGCGTTCCACTTGGCTGTTGAGCGCCGTGATCTCTTCGTAGGAAGTCATGTTGGAGACAGCGAGCGCCACTTGGCTTCCTAGCTCAGAGAGAAACTCGGCATCCGCTTCGGAATACTGATTGATTTTCTCGCTTGCGATGTTGAGCGTACCAATGCTCTTGCCTCCAATGATCAAAGGGACTACGCAATAGGAGTTGAGACCCTCGGTGAGCAGCACACGATCGTTCAGATATTTTTGTTCCTTCCGTAAATCGTGGCACAGCGCGGAACGCTGGTGATCGAACACCCAGGCCGAAACGCTTTCGCCCCGGCGGAACTCCAGTCCGGCCCGAAAGTGGGATGAACCAACAAGACCTTCGATTGCCAGGAAACGAAAAATATCTCTCTTCGGAACGTAGAGCGTGAAAGCGGCTCGGTCAAACGGGATCACACGGCGCAACGCCGTGGAAATGGCGCGCGGCAGATCCTCCGGGTTCAAGTTCGTGACAATGGCATTGTTGATCTCAAGAAGCGTGCGATAGCGCTCCGCCGCGAGTTCCACTTTCGTGTTGAGCACGGCGATTTCCTGGTAAGACTTCATGTTTCCGACGGCAAATGCTACCTGGTTGGCTACTTCACACAGAAACTCGGCGTCCGCGTCGGAATATTGTTCTTTGGCGTCGCTCCCTACATTGAGAGTGCCAATCACCTTTCCTCCGAGCTTCATTGGCACGGCGCAATACGACTTCATGCCTTCTTCTAGGAGCCGCCTCTCGATGGCGAATTGCCACTCCTTTTCCAGATCTCGGCGGACAAGCGGTCGCTGCTGATCCAAGACCCAGCCGCTGTGGCTGTCGTCTCGCTTTGCCTCAGCTCCAACTCGAAAAAAGTCGGTACTCCACTGCTTTGAAAGCGCAAGGATACGCAGCGAATCTGTGTCAGGCTCGTAGAGGGTGATCGCGGCCCGATAAACCGGCAAGACATGCTTGAGGGCTTCGCAGATCGCGTCGAAGAGGCTTTCCTGGGTCAGATTCGTTATGATGGCGTTGTTGATTTCAAGAAGCGTGCGATAACGATCTGCGCTTGCCAGGCCTTTCGGACCTGCGGGAGGATTCGGCATGTTGTCTCCCTCTAACCGTGGCCGTGGGGTGCTTGTCCGCAAAACAGAGCTGCTGTCAGGATATCCGGATGTATTGGCCATATCTTAGCTCAAGAATCGAGCCAAGTCCCTCCCTCCTGTTAATCGCACCGGCAGCCACTTTAGCCGCCCTTCGTTTCTGATGGTCCCCCGAAAAAAAGGGGGAAGAACTTTTGTATCTTCCGCTGATTCTTTGTGGTAAGAAAATTCGGCGCGGCATCTTACGCGCTTGCCTGAAGGCTCATTGAGACAATGTGACCGCAGCAAGAGTGGACCCGCGCCCTCGGGCAGAAGGGACGAGACAATTCATGAGCAAGCTGTTAATTCAGGATGCGACCGTGATAACCATGGATCCCCAACGGGGAGATCTCCTGCCCGGCAGCATTCTGATCGAGGACGAGCGCATCGCGGCAGTCGGCGCCCGCCTCCCCGCGCCTGACGCCGAAATCATTGACGGTCGCTCCTTCATCGTGATCCCAGGCATGGTCAATGCCCACATGCACACCTGGCAGACGGGGTTGCGTGCGATCTCTTCGAATTGGACTCTCCTCGAATACTTTCGCTGGGTTCACGCTGGTCTGGCGACGCGGTTCCTTCCGGAAGACATTCGCATCGCCACGCTGGCGGGCGCCCTGAACCAAATGAACTGTGGCACCACTACTCTGGTCGACTGGTGCCACAACAATCCAACCCCCGCGCACACCGACGCGGCCATCGAGGGCCTTCGCGAATCCGGAATCCGCGCCGCCTTCTTTCACGGCTCACCCAAACCCGACCCCAAGCCGGGCCAGCCGCACTATTCCGAGGTTCCGCATCCGCGTAGCGAGGTCGAGCGTCTGCTTCGCGGTCCATTCGCTTCGCGGGACCAGTTGCTTACGCTCGGCCTCGCCATCCTGGGTCCGCATTTTTCGACGCTGGATGTTGCACTGCACGATTTTAGATTGGCGCGCGAA
>DATDMO010000110.1:0-2997 GCA_036518755.1 Candidatus Acidiferrales bacterium
CTGCTACGGAATGGCAGAGGCATCCCTTGCCGTAAGTTTCGCACCTCTCCATCAAGGTATCACCGTTGATCGAGTTGACCCGACTGCGTTATCCGAGCGTGGGTTAGCTTTGGCCCTGAACGGGCGTGACTCGGGCTCCGAAGTCGAAGTATCGAATACAAGGCCATTTGTAATTTGCGGCGTCCCTCTGCCGGGAATTCAAGTGGAAATTCGTGACGAGCAAGGCAGAGTTCTGCCGAACCGCCACGCCGGCCTAATTTTTTTGCGCGGCGCAAACTTTATGTCCGGATACTTCGACAATGTCGAGAAAACGCGTGAGGTTTTGTCTGCGGACGGATGGTTTGACACGCAAGACATTGGCTATCTTGCCGAGGGCCGGGTTGTGATCATTGGTCGAAAGAAAGATGTGATCATTATCAATGGTCGAAAAATCTGGGCTCAAGATTTGGAGCATCTCGCTGAGGAATTGCCCGAGGTGAGAACGGGTGACGCATGCGCGTTTTCGGTATTAAATCCTAATGGGATTGAAATGGCGGCCATGGTCGTGCAGTGGCGCGAGGGGAATTCTAGCAGGCAAGAAGAGTTTGCCCATCGCTTGCATGGACTGATCGGCGAACGCTTCGGGATAGACTGTTTCATCGAGATCGTTCCTCCACACACCCTGCCGCGTACGTCCTCCGGAAAGCTATCCCGTTCGAAGGCACGAGAAGAATTTGTAAGCCGGCATGGTCCTGCTATTCTGCAACGGGAATGGGTGAAGCGAAGCGCTTCCACGGAAGCTCGGCCAGAAAAATCAATCCCATGCGCGGCGTCGTCGCGTTAACCGGGGCAACCGGATTCATCGGTAGCGCGATAGCTCGGAAACTCGTAAACGAAGGTTGGTGCGTACGCGCGCTCATCCGCGCGACATCGCGGCGGGCAAGCCTCGAGGGAATCTCGATTCAGTGGGTTTACGGCACACTCGAAAATATTGAGGCCCTCGAGCGCCTGGTGGGTGATGCGGATGCCGTGGTCCACTGCGCAGCGGCGCTGCGCGGCATTACCGACGCCGATTTTTACCCTGCCAACGTTGAAGCGGTGTCACGGCTCGCGCAGATTGCCGCGCTCAGAACCCCGCCTCCACGGTTCCTGTTAATCTCATCTTTGGCGGCTCGCGAACCCAGTTTGTCGGCCTATGCGGCCAGCAAGCGAATGGGAGAGATCGCTCTATCCCAAACGGCCGGCGGATCCGCGTGGACCGTGCTTCGCCCGCCGGCTGTCTACGGCCCCGGCGATCGTGCGTTGCTGCCCCTGTTCCGGCTTATGCAGCACGGGATAGCTCCGTTGCTAGGCCGAATTGAGGGCAGATTCTCGTTGCTCTACGTCGAAGACCTGGCGGAGGCGGTGATGAAATTGCTGGTCAGCGACTGCAAAGAAAACCGCGTCTTTGAGTTGGATGACGGACACCCAAAGGGCTACAGTTGGGGCGAGGTTGCGGAAACGTTCGAGCGCCTTCGCGGAAAACCGGCGTTCCGTTTCCATGTGTCCGAGCTTCCCATGAATGTCGTTGCGCGGCTTAATCAAATTGCCGCATCGGTAATAGGATATGCGCCAATGTTTACTGCAGGGAAAGTGCGGGAGATCAGGCATTCCGACTGGGTTTGTGATAACTCCATGTTTTGCCAGGCGGCGAAGTGGAAGCCCACGATGCGTCTAGAAGAAGGCCTGCGGGCGACTCTCTCTAGTTCATAGCAGGTGGTCTAACCAGCCGGCAAGCTTTACAAGATGGCAGTATCCGTGATAGAGACAAGCACATTCCTGACAGAACGTGACGCGGTGATGGCGCCCAGGAAGTGCGGCAACTCAAGTACCCGCCGATAGACGGATCACCTTCGCGGTCTTCCGCACGATGAGCCAGTACGACTCGATACTTTCCCAACTCTACGAGATTTTAGGGCCGTATACGCCGGACGGGCACAGCATTTCCGAAGACACGGAATTCATATCCGATCTAAGCCTCGATTCGATGAAGGTCATGCAGCTCCTGCTCGATACCGAAGAACGATTCGACATATCCATCCCCTTAAACATCATCCCGGACGTGCGCACCGTCGGGCATTTCGCCCGGTGCCTCCAGCAACTCGTTGACCGAGGGTAATGGCCCTCCTTGAGAAATTCCGGCAAATCGCCGACGCTCGTGAGGCAGTAGCGCGACTGGGCGAGGACCCTTTCCGCGCAACGATCGAGCGGATCCTGTCGCCAACCGAGGCCATTGTAAACGGCCGTCCGATGATCCTCGCGGGAACGAACAACTATCTTGGTCTCACCTTGGATACTCAGTGCATAGAAGCAGCGGTCCAAGCCCTGCGCGAAGAAGGAACGGGAACTACCGGATCGAGAATGGCTAATGGCAGCTATAGCGGGCACGTTGCGTTGGAGAAAGATTTGGCGGAATTTTATGGACGCCGATGGTGTGTCGTGTTCTCAACCGGGTACGCTGCCAACCTAGGCGTTATTTCGGCCCTCACCGGACCGGGAGATGTGATCCTTATCGATGCCGATTGCCATGCAAGCATTTACGACGGCTGCCGAATGAGCGGGGCGGAAGTCATTCGGTTCCGCCACAACGATGTCGGTGATCTCGATAAGCGCCTGAGACGTCTTGGGGAGCGTCGTGGCAACGCGCTGATCGTCGTGGAAGGCATCTATAGTACGCTCGGAGATCGAGCGGCGCTGGCCGAAGTCGCGGCGGTCAAACAGGAGCATGGCGCGTGTTTGCTTATCGACGAAGCCCATTCACTCGGAGTGTTGGGACAGGGGGGGCGCGGACTTTCGGAGGAGAGCGATGTCGAAAGCAGCGTCGATTTTATCGTCGGTACGTTCAGCAAAAGCCTGGGAGCCACTGGCGGATTTTGCGTCTCGGATCATTACGAGGCGGAGCTGATCCGATATGGCAGCCGGCCGTATATTTTCACCGCATCTCCGTGCCCGGCAGTGATCGCGTCGACCAGAGCCGCT
>DATDMO010000111.1:0-6404 GCA_036518755.1 Candidatus Acidiferrales bacterium
GGACTCGCTTCGTTTTACCCTAGCGTACGGCTGCTGGGCCGCGCGGTGACGCCGGAATACGCGCCGCTGGTGCCGGTTGTCGCGGCCGCGTTTTTCACGCTGGCGGTTTCTCTGTGGAATTTCGGGACTCGCCACTATGCATCAACTGGATCGTAAGCGAGCCTTGGAGGTAGGAGTCGTGAGATTTCTCGGCTGCGGAGGCACAATGCACGCGAGCTTGCTGCTGGTCGCCGTCGTTTGCTGTGGTGCGTTGTCCGTCTCGGCCTCGACTTATCAGAGCGCTGTGCCGCCAAAGGAAAATGTCGCGCCGGATTTGAAGTCGTTCGTGGGCACGTGGAAGGCAACTTTCAAGGGCCAAGTGTTCGCGACGCTGATTTTGAAAGAACGAGAAGGCAAGCTCAGCGGCACTTTGAATAACTTCGACGTCGTCACCGATAAAGCCGGGAACTTGATCGAAGGCACTCACGCGGATGACGGCGACGCTCCTCTACTGAATGTCCATTTCAAATCGGGCGCGCTCTATTTCGTGGTGCTCGAGAAGGATCAATACAGCGCGGGCATGAATTGGAAGTTCACGCCTCTGAATGCGCAAGAGGGCACGCTGACGCCCCTCCTCGAACTGCAAGATAACATCCCGCCGAGCGTGGTCATCAAGCCGATCCAAATGCTCCGCGCCCGCGCCAAACCCTGATTGAAAATTTCTGCCGCACCGTTAGAGGCGCTGCGAAGCCGGCTGAGCCGCTCCGCGCGCGAAGCGTTTCACAGGAGGAACCGCCAGGAGATAGAGGATCGCGCTTGCAAAACAGAGCCCGGCAACGGCTTCGAAGACCCCCGAATAAGTGCCGTACTTATCGAAGAAATAACCCGCAGTCACCGGGCCGACGGCCCCAAGAATCGTGCCAACCGGCAGCGTTACTCCCAGCAGCGCGGGATATACTTTCAGACCGTAATAATTGCTGAGAACTGTTTGCAAGCAGGTAAAGGCCGCCGCGAAACCGCTTCCCATCAGAATCGCATAAAGATAAATTCCACCCGTCCCTGAAGCGCGAATCGCGAGCATCGTTCCCGCGCCATATACACACACAGCGACCGCCGAGATATAGCGAGGCTCGATGCGGTCGCCAAGAGCAGCCACGGCGAATTGCCCGATCATCGACGAAATCAGAATGATCGAGATCGATCGAGCAGCTTCCCCCGGCGAATGACCAAGATGTTCGAGATGCAAAATGCCGTGCGCAATGTAAATGAAGAAGCCCATGAAAAATCCGAGGTAGGTCGAAGCCAGCATCCACCACGTAGGAGTGCGCAGAGCCTCGCTTAGGGTCCAGTCTTCGGTGGTCTTGTAAACGCCACTTCCCCGACGTGAGACGGCTGCATCGGCCGGCGCGAAGCCAACCACTGGCGCTTCGCCGTCCGGATTTTGCCCTATCTGCGCCGGACTTTCTTTCACAAAGAATGCCGCCACGAGCGCGGCTGCCAGTGACATCGCCCCCATGCAAATCCATGCTGCGCGCCACGTGTCGTAGCGCGTGATGATACCGTTCAAGGACGGCACCGCGATGAAGCCACCGATGCCGGAAGCAGTGAGCAACGTCGACATCGCGCGCGCGCGCTTTTTGTGGAACCAGCGCGCGACGCCAACTTGCGGCGGCATGGTCCCAGCCATCGCCACCCCAATACCAACCACGAATCCGAAAACGATGATCGCTTGCGTGGTGGTTTTCACGAAGAGGGCCATTAAGAGAGAACCGCACGCCGCGAGAAGAGTCCCGGCAACGAGAGTGACCCGAAGGCCGAATCTGTTGATGGACTTCGCGACCAGCGGCGAGGGCAATCCGGCCATCAGGCTGAAGACCGAGAAGGCTAATCCCAATTCCTTGCGGTTGAGGTGCATTGCCTTCGCCATGTAGGTATTGACCACGCTCGTGCCAAAGGTGGGGAACGTGAAGTTCAGGACCATGATCAGCCAGAAGATGAACAGCAGCTTCCAACCGTAGAAACTTTTCTGGCTCATGGTGTATGCGCGCGGGACAAAGCGCCCGAATAATCCCCCCATTACGCGAAGGTGTCAATCGCTTATGAGCAGTCAAGGGCTCAATTTTTGCTGGGCGTTCAACGAACAAAACCGCAGGCATCCGGTGTATTATTGTTTGAGCAGTTTTTGCGGCCGAGCCAGGTTGACCCAACTATTATGGCGATGAACAAGAATCCAAAGGCGAAAAATCGCAACGAAATGAAACCGGCATATCCATTTTTGAACTTGCCGAAGGCTCAGGGGCTTTACTGCCCCAAGAATGAGCACGACGCCTGCGGCGTGGGCTTCATCGCCAATATCGAGGGGCACAAGTCGCACGATATCGTCCTGAAGGGTATTCAGATCCTTATCAATCTGACCCATCGCGGCGCATGCGGCTGCGATCCGGAAACCGGAGACGGCGCAGGCATCCTGATCCAGATTCCGCACGCCTTTTTCGAGCGCGAATGCTCGCAGCTCGGGTTCACGCTGCCGGCGCCCGGCGAATACGGAATCGGAATGGTTTTCCTGCCGGTGGACCCGCAGGAAAGAATTTTGTGCGAAGGCATGGTCGAAAAATGCGCGCGCGAACAGGGTTTGACGGTACTCGGATGGCGCGACACGCCGATCAACGGAGACATGATCGGCCGCGTGGCGCGAAATTCGCAGCCCTATATCGAGCAGATTTTCGTCCGTCGCGGACGCGGAATGGACCAGGACGCGCTGGAGCGCAAGCTGTACGTGATGCGGAAGCGAGCCGAGTCCCTGGTTGCGGAATCCGAGCTAAAAGAGAAGGGGTTTTTCTACATCCCTTCGCTTTCTTCGCGCACCATTGTTTACAAAGGACTTCTACTGGCTCCGCAGATCATGCATTTCTATAACGAACTGGCGGATCCGGACGTGACGAGCGCGCTGGCGCTCGTTCACCAGCGCTTTTCCACAAATACATTTCCGAGCTGGCAACTCGCGCATCCGTACCGCTACGTCTGCCACAATGGCGAAATCAACACGCTGCGCGGGAACGCCAACTGGATGTACGCGCGGCAGTCCGTGCTGGCCTCTCCCCTATTTGGCAAGGACATGGAAAAACTGCTGCCGATCATCACGCCGGGCGGCAGCGATTCGGCCATGCTGGATAACGCCGTGGAGTTGCTGACGCTCTCCGGCCGCAGCCTGCCGCACGTGATGTCCATGCTGATTCCCGAGGCGTGGGACAACGACACCGCAATGCCCGAGGACGTGAAGGCGTTTTACGAATACCACGCCTCGCTGATGGAGCCGTGGGACGGGCCCGCTGCCGTTGCGTTCACCGACGGGCGCGTGATCGGTGCGAAGCTCGATCGGAATGGATTGCGTCCGGGGCGGTATTTGGTGACGGCGGACGGACTCGTTGTGATGGCTTCCGAGGCCGGCGTGCTGCCCATCAAGCCCGAAGAAGTCCGCATGAAGGGACGGCTTGCACCCGGCCGCATGCTACTGGTGGATACGGAACAGAAGCGATTGATCTCCGATGACGAAGTGAAAAAGCAGCTCGCCGCTCGCAAGCCTTACGCGCAGTGGGTGAAGGATAACCAGATCACTCTGGATCATTTGCCGAGTCCCACGAACGTGCAACCCACGGATCACGAAACCATCCTGATGCGCCAGCGCGCGTTTGGCTACACGGATGAAGACCTGAAGACGATTTTGCAGCCTGCGGCGGCGAAGGCCGAGGAGCCGGTCGGTTCGATGGGAATCGATACGCCGCTTGCATGCCTATCGGATAAGCCGCAACTTCTTTTCAGCTATTTCAAGCAGACGTTCGCGCAGGTGACGAATCCGGCGATCGATCCGATTCGCGAAGACCTGGTGATGTCGCTGAACACGTACATCGGATGCGAAGGCAACATTCTGGATGAGACGCCGAAGAATTCGCACACGCTGAAGTTGCGCCACCCGATCATTTCAAATTGGCGATTGGAAAAGCTGCGCGCAGTGAAGTGGGGCGATTTTCTGGCCACCACGCTTTCGGCGCTGTTTCGCGCCGATGGCGGCGAGCAGGAACTTGAGAAAGCAGTCGAAGAACTGTGCGAGCGCGCGTCGCTGGCGATCAAGTCCGGTTACACCTTGCTGATTCTTTCCGACCGCGGCGTCGATCGCAGCTACGCGCCGATTCCGAGCTTGCTGGCCCTTTCGGCGGTGCACAACCATTTGATACGCGAAAAGACGCGGAACCAAGTGGCGCTGATCGTCGAATCGGGCGAGCCGCGCGAAGTGATGCATTTTGCCCTGCTGCTCGGCTACGGCGCGAGCGCCGTGAATCCCTACCTGGCCATTGAAACGCTTGAGGACCTTTACAAGAACGAGCACTTCGCGCCTGAAAGCACGTGGGACAAGATTTTCAAAAGTTACATGAAGGCGGTGGATAAAGGGTTGCTCAAAACGTTTTCAAAGATGGGAATTTCGACCCTGCAAAGCTATCAAGGCGCGCAGATTTTCGAGGCCATTGGATTGAACCGGTCGCTGGTGGAACGCTACTTCACCGGCACGCCGTCGCGGATCGAGGGCGTGGGGATTGATGTGTTGGCGCGCGAGTCGCTGATGAAGCACGAGTTTGCGATGCAGCACCCGCGTGAATCTGAGACGGAACTGCGAGTCGGCGGCGAATATCAATTTCGTGTGCGCGGCGAACGCCATCTGCTGAACCCTGTCACCGTGAGCAAGCTGCAGCACGCGGTGCGGCAAGGTAAGGCGGAAACTTTCGAGGAGTTTGCAAGAACGATCGACCAGCAGAATCGCGACCTTCTAATGCTGCGCGGCATGTTCGATTTCAAGCCGGCCGGAGACCCCATTCCGCTGGAAGACGTGGAGCCGGCTTCCGAAATCGTGAAGCGGTTCGCGACAGGCGCGATGTCATTCGGCTCAATCAGCAAGGAAGCCCACGAGACGCTGGCAATTGCGATGAACCGCATCGGCGGGAAGTCGAATACCGGCGAAGGCGGCGAGGACGAGGTCCGTTTCCGTCCCGATGAGAATGGAGACCTAAGGCGCAGCGCGATCAAGCAAGTGGCTTCGGCGCGATTCGGCGTCACGACGAATTACCTGGTGAACGCGGACGATTTGCAGATCAAAATCTCCCAGGGTGCAAAGCCCGGAGAAGGCGGGCAGCTTCCGGGGCACAAAGTGGATGAAGTGATTGCACGCGTGCGGCATTCGATTCCCGGCGTCGGACTGGTTTCGCCGCCACCGCACCACGATATTTATTCGATTGAGGACTTGGCGCAACTGATCCACGACCTCAAGAACGCGAATCCACGCGCGCGAATTTCCGTGAAGCTGGTGGCCGAAGCGGGCGTGGGAACAGTGGCCGCAGGCGTGGCTAAGGCGCATGCGGACGTGATCCTGATCAGCGGATACGACGGAGGCACGGGTGCTTCTCCGATCAGCTCGATTCGGCATGCCGGGATTCCGTGGGAGCTGGGGCTTTCGGAAACTCAGCAGGTGCTGGTGCTGAATGATTTGCGCAGCCGCGTGCGCCTGCAAGTCGATGGCAAGTTGCAGACGGGGCGCGACGTGGCGATCGCCGCGCTGCTGGGTGCGGAGGAATTCGGGTTTTCCACCGCCCCGCTGATTTCCATGGGCTGCATCATGATGCGCAAATGCCATCTGAACACGTGTCCGGTGGGCGTGGCCACGCAGGATCCCGAGCTTCGCAAGAAGTTCGCCGGCCAGCCCGAGCATGTGGTCAATTTCTTTTTCTTCGTCGCGGAAGATTTGCGAAAGCTGATGGCCGAGCTTGGATTCCGCACGGTAAATGAAATGGTGGGGCGCGTCGATTGCCTGGAGCAGCGCACGGACATTACACACTGGAAGGCGGAAGGCATCGATCTTTCGGCTGTTTTGTACGATCCGCCGATGCCGAGCCACGTTGGGCGGCGCAACCTGATCGCGCAGGATCACGGCCTCGAAAAGGCGCTGGACTACAAATTGATCGAAATGGCGCAAGAATCGCTCGAGAATCGCACGCCAGTTTCGTTGAGCATGCCGATTCGCAACATTCATCGCACGGTTGGCACGATGCTGAGCGGAGAAATCGCGCGGCGCTATGGCTCCACGGGATTGCCGGACGACACGATTCAAGTGCAGTTTACGGGATGCGCGGGACAGAGTTTTGGCGCGTTCCTGGCGAAAGGCGTGACCCTGACGCTCGAGGGAGATGCCAACGATTATGTCGGCAAAGGGCTTTCGGGCGGCAAGTTGATTATTTATCACCCGCGAAAATCGGAATTTGTCCCTGAAGAAAACATTCTAATCGGGAATGTGTGCCTCTACGGCGCAACGGGAGGCGAGGCGTTTTTCGGCGGCATGGCGGGCGAACGTTTTGCAGTGCGCAATTCCGGCGCGACAGCGG
>DATDMO010000112.1:0-13339 GCA_036518755.1 Candidatus Acidiferrales bacterium
ATCAGCCGCTCGCATCCAAACAGTTGGGTAGTCTCTACTTCGTGTGGCTGATTAGATGACGTTGTCGGCTCCTACTCCCGAGTAGACTTGGTAGCTGTTAGACGACCAAGCCTCGGAAGAAAGGAGGACGCGGGTGGCCCAGGTGCGGCACCTGATTTGAATTTGAGGGTGCCCAATCGTCGCTGGTTCTGCGAGGGTGGGGCTTTCTCTTGTTGTCGCTCTTCCCGTTGCGAGTCCTTCAATCTACCCGCCTTTCCCTGCTCCAAGCGCTAAAGCAAAACGGCCGCCGGGATGTTCTCCCGGCGGCGGTTCGTCCCTCGGCAAACTTGCGGCCCCGTAACACCGGGCCGGTTGTGGCGTTATTTCAGGTTCGCGCTGCTGAACGAGTACACGAAACTGAGGTACGCCGTGTTCTGCTCCTTTACAAAACTTGCCGGACCGTTCTGGAAGATCGGCTGTTGCCCGAAGTCATACCTATATTCCCCGCGTACCAGCAATCCGCTTGTAAGGTTGTACGAGTAGGTTCCTGTGAACTCCTGCGCGGCTCCGGGTGCACCGAATAGGATACCCGTATAGCCGTCAGGATCGCCGTAATACTCGTACCGCAGGGCGAAGTTGCTCTTGGGGCTGAACGTGTATTTCGCGTACCCCGCAACTCCCCACCATTTCAAGTTTCTCGGCGTTAGAATCAGTGCACCAGCGTCGCCGTTCAGCGCAAACGCCCACTTCGGGCTCATCGTGTACGTGATCACGGTGTCGGATAAATGCCGCCACGCGTTGTTGGTCAACGTGCCATCGATATTCGAGCCGATGATCACTGGTCCGCCATAATAATTCTCGATCAGGGACCACTTCGAATTCGGAGTTAACACCACCGTCCCGCCGTAAGTGAGGCCGGAGCTATTGAAGCCGTTGGGACCGGAAGCGTGGCTGATCATGGTGTTGTTCCAGCCGTTTACCAAAGAGGCGTTCACCGACAATTTCGGACTGAAGGTATACGATGCCTTCGCCCCGAAGTGGAAGAAAGGAATCGCGTAGTAGAAAAGGATGCTGCGCGAGTAGTTCCAGTTGGCGTTGGACTCAATCACTTCGTCTCCCGCGTTCGTGACGAATTTGCCCACTGTAATCGTCAGCCCCTTCCCGACTGGGGCAAGATACGAAAGGTACGCCTCTTTGACGAAGAAGTTGCTCCCGTCCGTGAATGGAGCGTCACCGCCGTTGACAACTTTCGCAGCTTGTCCGTAACCGGCGGATACGTGATATCCCAGCCTGCTGTCGGGCGAACTCGCGTCAGGCGGTTTGTCGAGGATCAATTCCGCCATATTGAATGAAAAACCATTCGCTGGCGCCTCGAAGAACCGCAGGCCGCTTTGGTTGTTCCCGGGATGGTTGGCGTCATATCCGTAGTACACATCGCCGAATCCGCTCAACGTAACCGGGCCAAGGAGGCTCGATATGCTGATTTTCGGCGCCTGGTCCGCGGCGGCGGGCGGGTTCGTCAAGCCAACCGGCTCCGGGGACGGCTGCGTGAGCGCGGCTGTCTTCATTGCAGGCGTGTTCTCCTCCTTCAACGCCGCGATTTCCTCCTGAAGTAAATTCATTTGCCTTTGCAGATCATCCAACTTCCGCTGCGTCTCGGCTGCCGGCTGTGCCGCGGCGGCGGCCGCCGCTGCGGGTTGCGACGCCGATGGCTGTGAAGCCGTCGATGCGTCCGCCGGTTGGTCGCCCGCCCTCGATATCGGAGCACTCGCAAACGCAACGCCAATAGCTAGCATGGCCGTAGCCCACTTGGATAAATGTTTCGTGGTGCGATTCATGTGGTTCCTCTCCCTCCCTGCCGCGCTCACATTCTTCTCATGTGAGTTCGCGGCCTATATGCCTGTCCTGGGTAAAAATCGGTGGGGATACGCTACAGGCGCTTGAACGAATGGTCCAACTCATAGAATTGATGCGAGGTATTCAGGAATAAAATCCTTACCGATTCTTTATTTCTGGCATGACCGGCAGGGAACGTGCCGTAATCTCGCTGGCGGACGCCGGGAGTGCGGTTCGCTTTTTGGCGCCCCGCCTCCGGTCGCGAATTGCGTTGCGCGTGGAAGATAAGCAAAATGATCACCCGGGAAATTGCGGCGGCCGCGGGTAAGCGGCGGAGGGCTGACGTGACTGACAGCAAGAAAATTGGAATTCTTACCGGCGGAGGTGACGTACCTGGCTTAAATCCTGTCATCAAGTCCGTCGTCTACGGCGGCGGAGAAATAGGTCGGCGGGTAATCGGAATCCGCAAAGGCTGGGAAGGGCTCGTCCAGATGAACGGCCCGGACGACCCCGACTACATCCGCGAGCTTGATCGCGACAACACGCGAACCATCGACCGCAGCGGGGGCACCGTGCTGCACACCTCGCGCACGAATCCGCTCCGCGTCAGCGAATCCAAGCTGCCGAAACACCTCCCCGCGGGTGAATTGCAAAGACTCAAGTTTGACGGAAAGAATTACGATCTCACTCCGGTTGTTCTTCGCAACCTCGAACAGTTGGGCGTCGGTTGTTTGGTCGCCATTGGCGGTGACGATACGCTGAGCTTCGCTTCCGTCCTTTCCGCCGCCGGATTCCCAGTAATCGCCATCCCCAAAACAATGGATAACGACGTTCAGGGAACCGAGTACTGCATCGGATTTTCCACGGCCGTCACACGCGCCAAGCAAGCCATCACCCGGCAGCGCACCACTGTCGGCTCTCACGAACGCATCGGCATCTTTCGGATCTTCGGCCGCGACGCCGGCTTCAGCGCCCTTTACACCGCTTATGTCACCTCCACGCGCTGCTTGATTCCCGAGCATCCATTTGATCTCGAACGCATCTGCAGCCTGCTCATGGAAGACAAGAAAAATAATCCCAGCAATTACGCGCTCGTGGTGGTTTCTGAGGGAGCGATCTGGACTCAGGGCGAAGTGAAAGAATATGGCGAGGCCGACGCCTACGGCCACCGCAAGAAGGCCGATATCGGCACCGCGCTCGCGGAGGAAGTGCGGAAACGAACCGGCCAGGAGACCATGGTCAGCGATTTAACGTACGATCTCCGCAGCGGCGAGCCAGACTCCATCGACCAGATCGTGGCAACCACCTTCGCCAACATCGCGGTTGAACTCATCCGCGAGGGCGTCAGCGGCCGCATGATCGGCATCCAGAGCGGGCACTACGCGCACGTGCCGCTGCCGGACTCGTCGCAGGGCGCGCGCCGGGTAAATGTTGCAACCCTCTATAATACAGTGCGTTACAGGCCGAATTACGGTTCGAAGCTCGGCGCACCGCTCTTTTTTAGCGGTGCGTGAAGTGCCGTCTCCGTTAGGTGGGAACACCCCGCTTCGGGTATAATGGGAATTCCCGCCAGCCTAGCGACGCGAACGGAACTCCTTAGTTTTCGCGCAGATCGGCCGGCAGACAGGAGTTTTTCCATGAAAGAAGGCATCCATCCCGATTATCATGCAGTTACGGTGCATTGCGCTTGCGGCAGCACCTTTGAGACTCGGTCGACGTTCAAAGGGCAGATGATCCGCGTGGAAATTTGCTCGAGCTGTCACCCATTTTTCACGGGGAAGCAGAAGCTGGTGGACACGGCGGGACGCGTGGAGCGTTTCCAGAAAAAGTACGCGGACAAGGCTGCGTCCACTGCAAAAAAATAGCACGCTACCGGCCCTCTCCCTGCGGTTCGGCGACCGTTTAGCGCCGTTAATTGTTTCTGGTTAGACGGATCAACTGCGTCAAACTCACCATTCTTTGCTGCAAACTCGAACCATTTTTTCGGAGCACTTGGTTCTCTACGCAGTGAATCCAGCGGCGGGTGTACAATGTGGTGAAGATGGCCACGCGATTGTCTCCCGTACCAGATTATCCGCAGGGATCAGCGGGATCGCCGATCGAGACGGCGGCTCCGCGCGTAACGCTGCGCAATTCTTTTGACCACCCCTTTGATTCCGCGATGGCGGCGGCACGCACGTGCTATTCGCCGCGACTGATCGGCCCCGATGAAATAACGGAAAAGCAGCGCGTGACCATTGGATCTGGTACGTATTTCGGCGGGCATCACACCGTCTATCAGCACGCGCATTTTGAATTTGGGCTCGAGAATGTCAGCCGGCAGTTCGTGTGGTCGTATCTTCACGCGCATCCATTTTACAACTCCGAACAGCAGAGCCAGCGATACGTGCGGCTCGATCTTCCGCAGGCATACGTCCCCGGCGAGAGCGGCGCGTTCGGCGCGGCAGAACGCTCAATCTATGAAAACGCCGTGGCGCGAGCGTGGGGACATTATCGCGAGCTGACAAGCGTCCTCGAGCCGACGACGCGCGAAATTCTGAATGACATTTGGCATGTCGGTGCGATGTCGCACGAGCGGCGCGTGCAGAAAGTAGGACGGCAATCGGAAAAGCGCGCGATTGAACTGGCGCGTTATGTGCTGCCCGTGGCGGCGTTCACCACGATGGTGCACACGCTTTCGGGTATCGTGCTCTACCGATTGTGGAGGATGTGCGCGGCGAGCGACACGCCAACGGAAGCGCGACAAGTTGTGGGCGAAATGGTGGCGCGCGTTCGCGAGCTCGATCCTGAATTCTTGGACCGGTTCGGGAACGAGCCGCTGGATGATGCGACAGAATTTGAAGGTGCGCCGCGCGATGGCGAAGAATTCGCGCGGGAATTCGATGCGCGGCTTGCGGGAGCGACCTCGAGGCTGATCGATTATTCACCGCGAGCGATCGAATCCATGGCCGAGGCGTATCGCGGAGTGATGAGCCTGCGTGCGGAGGAATGTTCCGACGCGGAAGCGCTGGACCGGATGCTGAACCCGGCGCGAAATCCCTATCGCCGCGAAACTCTGAATGTGGGCGTGCATGCGCCGACGATGCGTCCGCTGGATCACGCGCATTTCACGTTTGCCAAAAAGATCAGCCACACTGCAGACAGCCAAGACCAGCGCCACCGAATGGTGCCCGGGTCGCGCCCGCTGCTTACACTAGCGGACATGCGCGAGCCCGACTACATCACGCCGATGCTAATTCGTGAAAATCCCCGCGCACTCGAAATCTACGAGCAAGCCATGCACGAGGCGTGGGCGGCAAAGAATGAATTGCTGGACTGCGGCGTTTCTCGCGAATTCGCTCTTTATTTGCTGCCCAATGCGAAGGCGATTCGATTCGTGGAATCGGGATCGCTGCTGCACCTGGTCCACAAGTGGACGATGCGGACTTGCTTTAATGCGCAGGAGGAGATCTATCAGGCGTCCATCCAGGAAGTAGAACAAGTGCGGAGAGTTTTTCCAGAACTCGGGAAGTATATTGGTCCGCCGTGCTTCCTCCGCGCGGGGATTTCCACTCCTATTTGCACCGAAGGCTCGCACTTCTGCGGAGTGAAAGTGTGGCTCGATTTCCCCAACGTCGAGCGGCGGATTTAGCTAGATTCTCTCTCAAGTTCAAAAGGTCGTACCGGCAAGCGCACGCTGCGTCAGGCCGTTCCCCGCCTCATCGCGCGGGTAAATTGACTTTGGTTGTCCGGGGCGCTACCTTTTCGATCAACATTTTGTAATTTGTACGCGGCCGGAGAGAAGACGTGTGCGCGGTTTCGCCCCCGCGGATCATTAGGGTGCTCGCCGATTGGGCCCAAGGGAATCGCGAAGCTCTGATCCCGTGGTTTACGACGAACTGCGCCGGGTGAGCCGCCGCCACTTACGGTGTGAAATAACGGGGGACGCGGGAACGTGACGCAGGAACGCTGGCAAGAAGTGAAAGCCATACTCGCCGGCGCTTTGGAACGACCGCCGGAGGAGCACCGCGTTTATCTTGACCAAGCCTGCACGGAACCTGCGCTGCGCCGCGAAGTGCAATCGCTGATTGACGCGCATGAACAGGCAGAGACGACGTTCTTGGGGCAGCCTTTCGTGGGAACCGGCGAGACACTGAAGAGCGGCACCAAGCTAGGACCGTACGAAATCCTCGGGCGCATCGGCGCGGGAGGAATGGGCGTCGTTTATCGCGCGCGCGATGAACGGCTGGAGCGCGAGGTAGCCATCAAGGTTCTTTCCTCGAATTTGCTCACCGACGAAGCGGCACGGAAGCGGTTCCGCAAAGAAACGCTGGCTCTGGCGAAGCTCAATCACCCCAACATCGCCACGGTGCATGACGTAGGAGAACAGGGCGGCACCGATTACCTGGTGATGGAATGCGTTCCCGGCCTGTCGCTCACCGAGAAACTGGAGTCCGGCGCACTGGCCGAAAAGGAAATCTCTTCGCTGGGGTCTCAAATCGCGGCGGGCCTAGAAGAGGCGCACGAGCGAGGCATCATTCATCGCGATCTGAAGCCTGCCAACGTCATGGTCACTCCGAAAGGACAAGCCAAGATCCTCGACTTCGGCTTGGCGAAACTACTGCTGCCTTTCGACACGGCCCCTACCCAAAGCTTCGCGGAATCACAGGCGCTCGTGGGCACTTTGCCGTACATGGCTCCCGAGCAACTGCAAGGCGAGGCGGTCGATGCGCGCACGGACATTCACGCGTTGGGCCTGGTGCTGTACGAGATGGCCTCTGGCCGCCGGCTGTTTCAGCAGGATTCGATTCCACAGTTGACGGATGCGATCTTGCATCAGCCGCCGGTGACGCCGCGCGCATTCAACACCCGAATCTCGCCGGACCTTGAGCGAATCATTTTGAAATGTCTCGAGAAGGAACCGGAGAATCGGTACCAATCCGCAAAGGAACTCGGCGTCGACCTTCGCCGGCTCGGTGCTCCTAGCACGGTCACGACTGCTGCAGCCGGACGTGCGAAATCGCCGACGCACCGGATAGGTTGGGCTCTCCCCACGACCGCTGCACTTCTGATCGCGGCTGTCGCTGCCGTCGGCGGATATTTCTATTTTCATCGCACACCAAAGCTGACGGAAAAGGATTCGATCGTCGCCGGCGATTTCACGAACACGACGGGCGACCCAGTGTTCGACGGGACGCTGCGGCAGGGGCTTTCCGTGCAGCTTCAACAAACGCCATTTCTCCGCCTGGTGTCGGACACTCAGATCGCTCAAACACTCCGCCTGATGGAGAAACCGCCGGATACGCGCCTGGCGCGGGAGGTAGCGCGGGAGGTTTGCCAGCGCGCCAATGCGACGATAGAGATCGATGGCTCGATCGCCGCCCTGGGAAATCAGTACGTGATCGGACTGAATGCCATCAACTGCCATACGGGCGACACGCTGGCTCAGGAGCAAGGGACTGCCGATGGGAAGGAGAAGGTGCTCGCGGCGCTCGGAAATGCCGCGTCGGAACTTCGGTCGAAGCTGGGCGAATCGCGCGCTTCTCTTCAGGCTCACGACTTGCCAATGGATCAACTCACCACACAGTCGCTGCCGGCCTTGCAGAGCTGGGGCCTGGGAGCGCAAGCGTTTTATGTGAAGTTCGATTTTCCGTCGGCGATTTCGTTCTTCCAGAGAGCTGTAGACCTCGATCCAAATTTTGCTCAAGCCTACTCCGCCCTGGGCGCCACCTACCCTACGATGGGCCAATTCAATCTGGCGGCGAAGTACACGACAAAAGCATACGACATGCGCGAGCGCACAAGCGAACGCGAAAAGCTCTCTATCATCTCGAATTACCACTTCTTTGCCACCGGAGACCTGGAGAAAGCGATTCAGGCCACCGAGCAGTGGGCCAAGCTATACCCGCGCGACCCACCGGCGTACACCGTACTCGCGGGTGCTTATGCGGGCCTGGGCAGGTTGGATGAATCGCTGGAGGCGGCACGGGAAGCTGTCCGACTGGATCCGACGCCCTATAACTATGGCAATTTAGCGAGCGTTTACCTTGCCCTGAATCGCTTTGACGAAGCGCGCGCAACGATCCAGCAGGCGGAGGCGAACCACATTGATCCCGCCGTGTTCCGCGCCAACCTGTACACCATCGCGTTTCTCGAGAACAACCTCCCGGCGATGGAGCGGTACCGATTGGGCGATCAAGCTGAGTCGTGGACGGCCGCCCAATACGGCCACCTGGTCCGCTCACGAATGTCGGGAGAACGCGCCGTCGCGTCCTTCAAACAACAGGGCGCGAGCACGTTGGCCGCCTCCTCCGAGATCTGCGGCGCTTTAATCGAGGCACTGTACGGCAATTTGCTCGAGGCCAGGAAGGCGGCAGCAAAAACACGCGACTTTTCGCAAGATTGGGCCTTGGAAGCAGACGCGGCCATGGTATTTGCCCTGACTGGTGATGCGGCACAGGCACAAAAGCTCGCCGATGATGTGGAGAAGCGTTTGCCGGAAGCCACCTATATCCGGTTCGCCGCGTTACCGGCAATTCGGGGCCTTCTGGCACTTCACAGAGGAAACCAGCGAGAAGCTACCGAGACCTTGGCTGCAATCTCGTCGCACGAAATGTTAATCCCGTGGAATTCCAACTTGCCAGCAATGGTACCGACTTACATTCGCGGCGAGGCGTATCTTGCGGCGGGACAGGGAACGCAAGCTGTCGCGGACTTTCAACTCATTCTCGACCATGCAAGTATCCCCGCTCCCTATCCTATCGTCGCCCTGGCGCATCTCGGCCTCGGCCGGGCATACGCACTGGAGGGCGACACCCCAAAAGCCAAGAAGGCGTATCAGGATTTCCTCACGCTGTGGAGAGATGCCGACCCGGACATTCCCATCCTCAAAGAAGCCAAGGCTGAGTACGCGAAGCTACAGTAGCGACCTAGGACCGAGAGTAGCTGCGTGGGTGCGCTCTCACAGCCCGTTCCTCGATGTAATGATCGGACAGGTTTGAATAGAGGGCGAGCCCTCAGAGTCGGCTGCAAGCTGCAGGCCCAGCTAATCGCGGCGCGAGCGCGGCGTCCACGGTGAACTGGCGTGGTAGTTGGTGTCGGCATGCACCACCTCTGCGCGATAAAGCTTGCCGTTTCTGAACTTAAACATCTCCAGCATGACGAAGCTATTCGGAGTCCTGAAGCCGGCATGAATCTGCGTGCCGTCCGTGAGCTTGATCGTCTGCACCACCGCATTGTGGTCGAGAAAGGCCCTGGCCATGACGATGCCTTTCTCTTCGTCGACCAGGAAAAAGTCCCGCTCACGCACGGCGTCGTTGGCGGCGTACATGCCGGTCTTGAACTGGTCGCCACAATTCAATCGGAATGCAGGGTTCGGGGAGTCGGGGTTGCTGGCGGTTTTGGTGCCATTGTCGATCCGCGAGCAAGTGGGATCGAATTCGGTGTAGAGAGTTCCGTCGTTGAGTTGCAGCGTAGCGAAGTAGCCGTTTGCCAAGTCGATCATTTTGCGGCGCGGCACGCGCTCTGACGGCGCGAGAGAGTCATACATAGCAGGGTCGTGCTTCAAATCCTTGGGGTCCCCGCCTGCCGGAGCCGCAGGGTTCAGAACCGCGAGGCGCGGCCGCCAAACAGTCTCGAGTTCTGTGACCTTGGCGTCGGCGACCTTGAGGCGCGCGGCGAACCAGGTGGGCAGGCCGTTCAACTCCACGGTGCCAAAGTAGCCTACCTGCCCTGTGAGAGGATCGGCCACAATCAGATCATTGTTCCCTTTGCCGGTGGCCACGGCCCACGATCCATCGCCGATCATCAGCCGGACGTTATTCTCGGTGAACTCGACCTTGTCAGCCCAAGGCACGCGGCTCGGGTCGCGCGTAACCAGAGCGGTGAGATATTTGTTCATGAACTCGACGAGACAGGCGCGGTCGCAATTCGGCGGCAGGGAGCTATGATCCTGCCCCCGCGTAGTGGACGTGACGCAGAATACGCTAAACGCAAGTGCCAGCGCGGTTGCACCATACGCGAAACTTTTCACTCTCAATGGTCCTCCGTTCGGTGGCCTTCTGCTGCCGTGGAGTGGATGCCGTTTGTCGAATTCCCTCACGAGTCGTGGAGGCCCGGAGGGTGGCGACCCGCGCGCAGTTCGTTCATCGAGGAGGTTAATATACGTGGGAGTGTGTCGAAGTCAATGAGCGCGAATGATGGCCGACCCTCACTCCGGGACGGCGGGTGAGCTACATGAAACCATCAGTGCAAGGTCTTGATGGAGTGCGGGGAAAAGACGTATCTTCTGTTGGCTTCATGACGCTCCTGGACAACAAACCATGCAGAGCCTAACGCGTCGAGACATCCTTAAGCTGATTGGCACTAGCGCCGCGGCGACAGCCCTACAGGGCCTTGCTTGTGCGGCAGAACCGATCGACTTTCCGACCGGGGCCGTGATCCGCACGGTGCTGAAAGACGTGCCGCCCGAGACGCTCGCCGGTGGTGCGACGCTCTTTCATGAGCACTTGTCCATGTCTTACGATTTCATGCTCAAGCTGCGACAGGCCTTTGCGGCTCTGTTGTCCACGCCGGGACGACCGGCTCCGACGCTCCCACCTGCCGCGAAGCCATGGTTCATGGAAGATCTCCCGTTGATGGTCGAGGAGATGCGCGCGGCAAAGAAGGAAGACGTAGGGTGCATTGTCGACGGCGGGCACACGGACATGGGGCGGGACCTGCAGTTTTTGAAGCAGGTTTCCGCGGGCTCGGGAATGCCGATCGTTGCCGGATTCGGGTACTACGCGCAGCCGTTTTACCCACCTGAGATCGAAGATTGGAGCGAGGAGCAAATTACGCACGAGCTCCTTCGTCAAGCACGGACACAGCCGGTGGGAGCGCTTGGCGAGATCGGCACGTGGGACGTGATGACGCCGACAGAGCGCAAAGTATTCCGCGCCGTGGGCGAAGCTCAGGTTGCGACCGGGATGGCAGTTTTCACGCACACCAATTTTGGCAAGGGCGCGATGGAACAACTCGATGTCCTCGAGTCGGTGGGGGTGAAGCCGGACCGCGTAGCGATCGGGCATGTAGGCGGCCTGACGGACCCGAAGGCTGAACTGCTCAAGGCGATCTGCAAGCGCGGCGCATTCGTAGGCTTCGACCGCCAGGGAGGTGCGTCTGACTCAGCGCAGGTGCCGGCCATCATGGCTCTACTGGACGCCGGCTATGCGGATAATCTGCTGTTCTCGTCGGATTTTTCCTTCGTCTCCGATCTGAAGCACAATGGAGGACCGGGATACGCGAAGACGGTGACGGTCTTCGTACCGAAACTTCGCCAAGCCGGCGTTCAAGAACGCACCCTGCACTCGATCCTAATCGACAATCCGCGGCGATTCTTGGCGTTTGTCCCGAAGAAAAATCTGAACGGGTGAAGCTAACCGGAAACCACTACCGTGGATCGTGTCGCACGACCTCCTATCGCGTTCAGGCAGCGCTTAATCTAGGGCAAGCGCGGGCTGGAACGGGCATCATTTTCGAACACGGAGAGAAGATTGGTGATTCGCAGGAGGTCCTTGACCGACTTGTTGCAGTTGATCAAGACAAGCTCGCCACCGGACTTATGCGCCGAAATGTAGAGGCCAACGACCGTACCCAGTCCGGAGCTGTCCATTCGTGTGATCTCTTTGAGATCGAGGATGATTCTTCTGGCGGCTGGAAGCAGATTCCGGATGTAGGCGTTTAGTGCTTCGGATTGCTCGGCCATCAAACGGCCTCTGCACTCAACGATTAGGGCATCTTCCCAGGGGCGAGTTTCGAGCGTCAGACCGGATATCGGAATCGCTGCTGACCCGGATGACATAACAACTTCCACCAGCATTAAGTGAGGGAACTATACACCGAAATGACGGGGCTGGGGAGAACAGCGGACGACGCATAGGACGGCGGAGGCGCGGCGTCGATCCGGGGGCCGGAGCCACAGCCGAAAGGCCTCACCCCGCGGAGGCGGGGTGAGCTACATGCCAAAGGCGGGTGCCGCGAAGTGAACGGGCTGGTTGTGGATGCACCGAGGTTGGAACCGCAATCCAGAAACGACGCCGAAACGCAACGGGGAAATACTTGGAGCTGCGACAACGCGAACATGCCGACGAACTTGCTATCGCAGACTAACCTCGATCACGGTGATATGCTCTGGCGATCGAAACGCAGGCTTGAAGCGTACAATTGCATCGCGGTGCGAAAACACAACGAATAACGGAGGGGCAAAGCGGATGCGAATTCGTCGATTGCTTTCGGTTTTCATGATCATGTTCGTACCGACCCTGATGGCCGTGGCTCAAAATCCGACAGGACAAGGTGGACCGGCTCAGAAGCATCTGACTATGACGATAACGGGCTTCGCCGACGGCTCCGATATTCCGTTGAAATACACCGCGGCCGGCAGCCAGACTTCGCCGGAAATCACGTGGATCAACACGCCGGCAGGCACGGTTACCTTCCTTTTGCACATGCATGATATGGACGTGAGCCGCAATCACACGACCGACGACCAGCTTCATTGGTTTGTCTGGAATATTCCGGGCACGGCGACGTCGCTGCCGGAAGGTGTCTCCGCGGGCGCTCAGTTGCAGAACGGGGCCTATCAAATCAGCGCGAGCGGACTTAGCTATCGAGGTCCAGGAGCGCCAGCCAGCTTCCCGCGTCACCATTACGCTTTTGAACTCTTCGCCCTGGATACGAAGATCGACGTCCAGCCTGGCACTGACGCATTTGAAACTCGCGCAAACATAATGAAAGCGATACAGGGACACATCCTTGAGAAGGCCGTATATGTTGGCCTT
Organism: Candidatus Acidiferrales bacterium; assembly: GCA_036518755.1. Lineage (GTDB taxonomy): Bacteria > Acidobacteriota > Terriglobia > Acidiferrales > UBA7541 > Palsa-295. The sequence goes on from DATDMO010000112.1 coordinate 12,615, forward strand.
TTTCACCGTCCTCAATAGAGCTGAAAAATGGAGTCTGCCAATTGGCGTCACCCGATTACCAACCCATCCGGCGCATTCGCTCCAGTATGATTTCGCTGTAGTGAATCATGTGATCGGGCCTTCGCTTCAGGGGCAGCGGCAGAATTGCAGCAAGCTGGGCCGACTGTTGCAGGTCGATATTGCGAGCCGAGGTTCGGTAGTAGTATTCACATGCCGCCTCCGCCCCATAAACGCCCCGGCCCCATTCGACCTCATTGAGGTAGAGTTCCAGAATGCGCCGCTTACCGAGGACCAATTCGGCGACCGGGACAAGCGTAACTTCGGCTCCCTTGCGGAGGATAGAGCGGCCCGTTCCGAAGAAAAGATTTTTCACAAGTTGCTGCGTAATGGTGGACCCTCCGCGAATGCGGCCGCCTTCCACATCGTCTTCAGCAGCGACCTGTATCGCGTGCCAATCGAATCCATGATGCTGATAAAAGCGCTCGTCTTCCGCAGCGATGACAGCATGCCGGAGATTGGGTGAGATTCGGCTCAGCGGGACGAATTCGTAACGTTCGTGATACGGCGTGCGGTGAATCCAGGCTTGCAAGCGGCGCTCCGTGTGGACCGCGGTGGTCGGCGGGTTGATCCATCGGGCAGCCACAAGAATCAGAGCGGCAAGCGACCAAAGAAGCGCCGCGCTGACGAGAAACCATCGAAGGAAGAATCGGAGCAAGCTCTTCCGA
>DATDMO010000113.1:0-3537 GCA_036518755.1 Candidatus Acidiferrales bacterium
CGTACCTTCGGGAAATTTCCAAGACGGATGGGAGCAGCTTTACAGTTTACGTGGAGCCGCTGGTTGGTGCGCGAACGAATTTCCGGAACTTCGGCGATCGCTACGCCATCGTTGTGGGGGGAAACGCCGACGCGCGCGCGAACGCCATTCAGCACGCATACTTACATTTCATGCTGGACCGGCTCGTACTTCGCCATCGAAAATTGCTGGATCAGAAGAGTTCCTTGCTGAATGTCGCGGCCGGCGCTCCCCGGCTTCCGATGGAATATCGAGACGATTTCGTGGCATTTACCGACGAGTGCCTCATCAAGGCGGTGGAGCTGCGTTTGCGCCGCCTCACCGGCAGTCCGCTTGAAGCAGCGCTTCGGGATGCGGACCAGTCCGGATACATTTTGGTGCGCCCGCTGGTTGCGGGACTGCAAAAATTTGAGAAGGCCGAGCCTGCAATGTCGTACTATTTCCCCGACTTGATCGCGGGCATCGACTTCGATGCGGAACACAAACGCGCTCAGGGCATCAAGTTCGCGACGGTTCAACCAAACGCCGAAGCCGACGAAGTTCACGGCTCGGGGAATGGCCACGCTTCCGAACTCGAACGCTGGCTGGCCGAGGGCAATCGCGAAATTGCCAGCAAGAACGCGGCGGCCGCCACAGCAACGTTTGAAGCGGCGCTCGCAAAATACCCGAACGATCCGCGCGTGGAATACGGTCTGGCGATTGCGTCGGTGATTTCCGGAGATGGCGACCGCGCCAAGGAACTTTTCGAGAAGGTGGTATCGGGTTCGGCCGCAACTGGGCAGGGCGCGAAGGAATCGGCATCATCCGACCCGTCAGCCATCGCCTGGTCGCACGTGTATCTTGGGCGCATGCACGATCTGGGAGATGAACGCGACTTGGCGTTGAATGAATATCGCGCGGCGCTGACTGTGAGTGGAGCGCCGGAGGCTGCACGCGTGGCCGCGCAGAGCGGCATCGACGCAGCTTACAAGCCACCGCCGGGAATGGGCAAAAGCACGGAGCCGGAATAATGACTTTGTCGTCGGATGAAGATCCGAAATCGAATGCCGGGAGAGGAGGGGCCAATCCCATGGGACTTTCACCCGTGAAGTTTGTCATCGGGACGATGGCGATTGCGCTCGCGTGCCTTTCAGCGGTGGCGCCCTCCCGCGCCCAAGTGAACAGGGGCGGCCAGGAGGCAGGCCCGGTGACGTCCGGAACAGATTCGATGCAGACCGAGTTGCACATGCTGACCGACGTGCAAAGGCAAGGGATTGACCGCAAAGAGGAAAACGCGTACAAGGCCTTTTACAACCAGAAAGATGAACTGGACAAGAAAATTCAGCTTGGCCAGGCGTTCCTTCAAAAGTATCCGAAGAGCCCGCTGGCGGAAGCCGTTGATGCCGGATTAGTGAACGCGTACGTTGCCAAACAGGATTGGAAGAGCGTCTACGCTTCAGCGGATAGCGCATTGGCTTTGAAGCCGGATGATGTGGACGTGCTTACTACGGTCGGGTGGGTGATCCCGCACGTTTACCAACCGAGTGATCCCGACGCATCCGCCGAGCTGGATAAAGCGGAGACGTACGCGAAACACGCCCTAGAAGTGATGGCGACCATGCCGAAGCCTCCCCACTTATCCGACGCGCAATTTGCGGTTGCCAAAGCGCAAAAGTCGGCGCAGGCCCACAGCGCCTTGGGACTTGTCTACTATCGACGCGACGATTTCGCGAATTCCGCGAAAGAGATGGAACAAGCCATGCAGGGAGACCCCCATCCCGACGCAACCGACTTGTATGTTTTCGGCATGGATTTGCAGAACCTGAAACGTTATGGGGAGGCCGCAGACGCGTTCAACCGGTGCGCACTGGCTACGAGCGCTTTGGAAGATGCCTGCAAGCAGAATGCGGATGTAGCCAAAAGGCAGTCCGCGCAATCAAAGTGAGAGGGTGACATTAGCATCCAGGAGCCGAGGATAAGCCACATGAAATCTCAATCCATAAACATGAAAACTAAATTGCTGATGGCGGGTCTGGCGATCAGTCTTGCGTTCGGCACCCAATGCATTGCGCAAGGCAACAATGGGCCGGAGACTAGAGAGGAAAACAGGAATATCGATCAAAGCAACCACCAGCAGGCGCTACACGAGGGCAGCCAGCAGGAACCTAAAGCCGCGCCTAAAATCGATCCCAAAGAGGAAGCGGCGTATAAAGCATTTTATGATGCGAATCCCCAGGACCCCGACAAAAAGATCGAGCTCGGCAAGGATTTCCTCCAAAAATATCCCATGAGCGAGTACGCCGAGTCCGTGGATGCCGGCCTGGTGCAGGCATACTACGTCAAACAGGACTGGAAGAATTTTTACGCCACTGCCGATCAGGCGCTGGCTCTGAGGCCGGACGATGCCGGCGTGCTGACCGTGGTCGGTTGGGTGATTCCCCACGTCTACAATCCGAACGATCCGGACGCAGCCAAGAACTTGGACAAAGCCGAACAGTACGAGAAACATGCCATGCAGGTGGTCCAGACGATGCCTAAGCCCGCGACAATGACCGAGGAACAGTTCGCGCAGTCGAAGACCGCTATGCTATCCGAAGCGCACAGCGGCCTCGGTCTGGTCTACTTTCGCCGGCAGCAGCTCGATGAATCTGTCAAAGAGCTGCAACAGGCCACCCAAAGCGCCTCTAAGCCAGATCCAACCGACCTCTTTGTGATGGGGATCGACTTGCAGAACTTGGGCCGTAATACCGAGGCCGCGGATGCCTTCAACAAGTGTGCCGAAATTCCCAGCGGCTTGCAGGACCGGTGTAAGCAGAGCGCCGAGACCGTAAAAAAGCAGGCAGCGCAACCTAAATAGGAAGATGGCAATTCCAATATGACGTCCGAGGAGATCGCGGCGCTCGAGGAGACCCTCAGCTATCGCTTCAGGAACGCCGAACTCCTGGAACTCGCTCTCACGCATCGATCTCATCGCCAAAACGCCGTCGGATTTGACAACGAGCGGCTGGAATTCTTGGGCGACCGCGTTTTGGGGCTGGCGGCCAGCGAGCACCTCTTTTCATTTTTTCCGACGTGGGACGCAGGCAAACTCTCCAAAGGGCTGGCACGGCTAGTCAGCTCCGCCTCGATTCACGCGGCTGCTCGCCGGTTAAAGCTTGGCGATTATCTGCGCCTCGGTCCTGGCGAGGAAAAGACGGGAGGGCGGCAGAAGAAAAGACTGTTGGCTGACGCCTACGAAGCAATTGCAGGAGCGATCTACCTGGATGGCGGTTTGCGCGCCGCTGAATCTTTCTTGCGCCGCACCCTGCTCGAGCCCGCGCTCGAAGGCGGGATCGAAGGCCTTGACCACCCGGATCACAAGTCTGCGCTACAGGAATTGTTGCAGCAGCGGGGGCTTGAGGTGGCGTCGTACCGCCTTCGCCACGAATCGGGGCCTGAACACCGCAAAGTGTTCGAAATTGAAGTATGGCATCAGGGACGCAAGCTTTCCGGCTCCGAAGGTCACAGCAAGAAAGAAGCCGAGCAAGCCGCGGCCAAGCT
>DATDMO010000114.1:0-2644 GCA_036518755.1 Candidatus Acidiferrales bacterium
TATCGAGGAGATCGACTTTCGTCCGGCCGGAGCGACGGTCATAAATTCGATTACGCGGCGGCCCGAGGCTTATCACGCCAGGCTGGCGCAGGCGGGCACAGGTCACGGAGGGGTCGCATCGATTCACGATCAGGTGCGAGCGAAGGAACCGGGCCTTGAACGGCGGCTGAAATATGACCGCTGGCGTCGAAATTCCTTCCGGCTGATGCTGTTTCCCGCGCAGCGAAGTTCGGAAGATTACGAAAATCTTCGGCTGGATGAGAATGCCGCGCTCGCGGGAGGCGAGTATATCGTGCGTGAATACGGTCCGGGCAGCGTGGCCATGAAGATTGGGCCGGACGGCGATGGCTGGTCGGCGGAGAAACGGTTTTCGTTTGCTCCCACGAAGAACGAATTCGGAATCATTTGTGATTTTTGCGTGACCTATTCCGGCAACGCGCCAAGAGAAATGGACGTGGGCGTGGAGCAGATCGTCAATTTTCTAGCGCCCGAAAGCGCGGACCGCTATATCGAGGTCGCCGGCGAGCACCGGCCATTGCGTTGGGCCGGCGCCGCACCCGCATCGGAAATTAGTCTGGTTGACGGATGGCAGAAAATCCGCGCAACAATTCAAGCGCCCGGAGCGAAGGATTATTGGGTGGCTCCAATCGAAACAATTTCCGAATCCGAGGACGGTTTCGAGCGCGTCTATCAAGGTTCACAAATTCTGGCGATGTGGCCGGTGATTTTTCAGCAGGGAAAAACGTGGAGCGGACGCCTGGTTTTCCGAATGTCGCCGCTCGGTTGATGTTCGCAGGACGTTGTTGCTGTGCGCGCCGCGGCTCTGCTAGAGTTCTTGCGGGAGGACTGCATGGCTGTCTCGAAGGAATTATTGGATATTCTGGTCTGTCCGCTGTGCAAAACGCCGGTCAAACTGACGGCGGATGAGAAGGGGCTGAAGTGCGCGACGTGCCATCGCGTCTATCCCATCCGCGACAATATTCCCGTGATGCTTGTGGACGAAGCCCGCGTTGAGTCTGCGTGATCCAACTTCCATCCTGCCCGGTTTGCCGCGCGGCGCAGAAGTTTTGATTGTGCGCCTGCGCTCGCTGGGCGATTTGGTGCTCACGACGCCGGCCATCTCGGCGCTTCATGCCTGGCGGCCGGATTTGCGGCTGAGCATGCTGATTGAAAAGCCATACGCCGAGGTGCTCGAAGGCAACCCCGCGATTTCGGAATTAATTTTCACGAAGAGTTTTATTCCGATGGCGAACCAATTGCGGAGGCGGCAATTTCCGATCGTATTCAATCAGCATGCCGGGCCGAAAAGCGCATTGCTCGTCGCTGCAATAGGCTCGCCTGTGCGCGTGTGCTGGGAGCAGCGGCAGTTTTCGTACATTTACAATGTGTTTGCCAAGAATCCCACCGGGCCGATACACACGGTTGAGCACCGCGTTGAGCAATTTTATGCCGCGGGATTGCCGCGCGGACCGATTCCGCGAGCTGAAGTGTATCCTCAGGTGGATGCGCGGGCGTCTGTCGGGCGGATTCTGGCCGGCCGCGGAGTAGATGCGAAAAAGCCGTACGCGGTGTTGCGCCCGGGCGCGAAGTATTTCACCAAACGCTGGGCCGTCGAGAAATTCATAACACTCGCGAAATGGTTGCGCGAAAAACGCGAAATCGAGCCAGTGTTCAATCTTGGCGTTTCGGAAACGGACATTGCGGATGAAGTCCGGCGCGCGTGCGGCAATGAATTCGTGTTTCTTGATGCGCTCGATTTGCGGCAATTGATAGCTTTGATTGCGGATTGCCGCATCTTTGTCGCGAACGACAGCGGGCCGACGCATCTGGCAGCCGCGGCGGGCAGGCCAGTAGTGTCAGTTTTCGGATCCAGCAGTTCAGTGCATTGGCGGCCATGGGCGACGGCGCACCGGCTGGCGCAGAACGATTTTCCATGCAATCCGTGCCGGGGAGATCGCTGCTATGCGTTCGCCGAGCCGCGGTGTATTTTGTCGGTGACGCTGGAGCAGGTTCGCGAGGCGTGCGAGGAGCTTCTGGCAGAAACGGATTCGAAGAGTGTCAGCATCGAGAATTCCGTGCCCGGTTCTAAGAGCTTCCAGTAATATTCGATTTTCTTCCCGGCAACCCGTGAGGGCGGAGGTTAAATGCGCGAGTTAATTTCCCAGAAACGCGCAAGACAAATCATCGGGCGGATGCGCGGCAGGCGACTCGGCGTTCTGGGCGATTGGATGCTCGATCGGTACGTATGGGGAACCGCGAACCGAATTTCGCCCGAGGCTGCCGTGCCCGTCGTGGATTTTGCGAAGGAGAGCGACTGCCTGGGCGGAGCGGGAAACGTGGCGGCGAATCTGGCCGCGTTGGGTGCACGAGTCAGTGGCTTTGGCGTCGTAGGGCGAGATGAAGCGGGGACTTCGCTCGTGCGACGCATGCACGAACTGAAAATATCCGAAGCGGGATTAGTCGAGGATGCGAAGCGAAAGACTACCGTAAAGACCAGAATCATCGCCAGACAGCAACAAATCGTGCGTGTGGACCGCGAGGACAAATTCCCGCTAAATGAAGAGGTCGAAGGAGCCTTGGCGAAGCGATTTCGGCGCCACTTAATGAAATTAGGCGCAATCGTAATTTCAGATTACGACAAAGG
>DATDMO010000115.1:0-3129 GCA_036518755.1 Candidatus Acidiferrales bacterium
ACCTGGGCAGAGGCAAGCGAGGCTGAAAGCGGCTGGGGATACATCTGCGCCAGACTTTCCGTACCGACCCCTGTTCCGGTCGTGAAGGCTGCGAGATGCAGCTCGTCGCCAACGATGCGCGTCACGAGGGACGAAAATCCACCGACCACGCGGCGGGCGCTCTCGGCGATGGCATCGAACACCGGCTGCACGTCGGAAGGCGAGCTTGCGATCACCTTCAGGATCTCGGCCGTCGCCGTTTGCCGTTCCAGCGCTTCCTGGGTCTCGTTGAAGAGCCTTGCGTTCTCCATGGCGATTTCGGCCTGCATGGCGAAGCCTTGCAGAAGCGCGATTTGCCGGGCGCTGAACGGTCGCACTTCCTTGCGATAGACGCTGAGAACCCCTGCCAGGGCGCCGCCGGCGCGCAAGGGGACGGCAAGATAAGTGCGAATCCCGCCGAGCTCGACGCTTGCGACTGTCAGCGGCGATCGCCGGCGGTAGGATTCAGTCCTGGCGAGATCGGCGACGTGATTGAAGGGTTTTTTTCCGATGCCGCGACCGAAAGCTTCGGCGTGTGGCAGGGTCTGCCCCCTTAGGAATTTGCCGTAGGATTCCGGCACATTTCTGGTCGCAGCAGGGCGAGCCAGTTCGCCATCGACGACCCACAATCCGCCAAATCGCGCGTCGCAGATTTGCAACGCCTTGTCGACGATCGCTTCGAAAACGGGAGCAATCTTTCCCGGCGAGCTGTTGATTACCCGCAGCACGTCTGAACTTGCCGCCTGCTGTGCCAGAGTTTCCTTCAACTCCCGCGCAAGCCGGGCCGATGTCGTCTCCCCGCGTTTCCTCGCGCCGCGGCGAAGCACGCGACTTCCAGATTTAACCGGGGGCCCAGGCGCTGCTGACCCGCGGCGGCTCGGCCTTCCCTCCTTGCCAAGGCGTTTCCGGTCTCGTCCCATCTCGCCCTCGGATGCTGCGAAGCCGATAGTAAAGCTTCCGCCGGGAGCTAGAAAGGGGGACGGATCTCTTGCCCCGCCGAGGCGGCTGCGGCCGAGGGCCGCGACTTCGGATCCGCAGGTGCGAGGAGCGGCGGCTGACCCGTCCTTGCGCGGGAAAGCAGCCTGAAGGTATCACCCTGTGGGCTTTGAAACCCCTTCCATGAAATGGTAAGTGGTCCACCTACCCTGTTTTCTTCTCCCCCCACTGCGTCTGCAAGACAAACGGCCGGATCGAACGTATGTCCCGCTCCTCACTCAAACCTCGTGTCAAACTTTCCCTGTTTGTGTCGCTCGCCACATTGCTGGGGACAGGAAACGTTTGGGCGGGGCCAGCGCCAGAGGTCGCCAAGCGCTGCCTTCACTTCTCCTACATCGCCTACCCCTTCAAAAGGCCCGGTGCGGTGCCCATGAGTGGCGACCGGCAGGCGTATTTCAAGGACTGCATGGCTAAGAATGGTGCGGTACCGGTGCCTACCCCGCCTCCGAAGGAGCAATGATCGTTGCCGCGATCGCCTTCGAATCAGCACGGAGCGGGCCCATATCCCGGCTGAAATAGAATGATTCGCAACCGCGGATTGCGAGGCGACTTAAGTCGCATGCGCCGCAGCAGACTTTCGGCACTGCTTAATCGGCCGTCTCCCACTCGGCTTGGCGATCAACCGATCAACCGCGGCGTGCCTGAATCCTGCGAAAGCACCAGAAACGGCAGGGGCTGCACGTCATCGACCCGGCTGCGCTTTCGCCGCATCAACAAGATGGCGATGATGCCATTAAGTATTAGCCAAAGCCCAACTAACCCCCAAAGCAGGATGCTCATTGCCATTTCCCCCACACCTGATTCCCTAGAATTCACCAGTGTTGTTCTTGTTGTGAATTCTTGGTGCTCAGAATGTTTTCTGATTCGTGCAAATTCATGGAGAAATCTGGGCGACGAGAAAGGCTGTTCTCTGTCCACAAAAGAGAGTGAAAATTCCCGAGCCGGTCCGCCGAGGCCAGTTCGATCCGCTGAAACTGCGCTTCGCGCGGGCCGCCAAAACCTTTTTTAGGTCAACGTTGCGACCGCTGCTCTCTTGACATTGTTGCCGCTGAGCTTGATCACCGCCCTGCCCATAAAGATTGACTATTGAGGAACTATGCGGGCAGCTACTTATCCTTCGCCAGTCAAAGCAAAAGTCCTGCTGGCTCGGTAGATAGATGCACATGACCTCACTGGATGGCCTAGTGGACGCCTTCTTGCAGCGAATGCGCAAGACAATCTTGCCGTTTTGGGCCTCTCAGGGTTTCGATTCCGCTGCCGCCCTATTTGGCGAAAGAACCGATTTGAATGGCAAGCTCGTTCGAGATGTGCCTCACAGGGCGATGGTACAGGCCAGACAGATCTACGTTTATTCCGATGCCGAACGAACCGGTGAGAATCCGGGCTACGGCGAACAGGCAATTCAATCTCTTGATAATCTCTTAAGCCGCTTTTCGGATAAGAATGATTTACAGAAAGGAATCGCGTTCTCTGTTTCGGTAGATGGCGCGATCACCTCGTTCGATAGAAGCGCCTACACGCATGCCTTTGTGCTGTTTGCGCTCGCCTCAGCTTTCCGGCTGACCCGAGACACGCGGCTGCTGCGCGCGATAGAAAGTCTGGTCAAGTTCGTCGACGAATACCTCGGGGATAACCAGGCAGGCGGCCTTTTTAACCGTTATCCGTCCCCGGAGATTTTTAAACGTCAGAACCCGACCATGCACATGCTGGAAGCGTATCTCGCGCTTCACGAGGCTCTGCCCAGCGGGCATTTTCTTGAGCGAGCAACAGCGATCGTCCGCCTTTTTCGTGAACGCCTCTTCCAGCCTGATTTAGGCGTCATATTTGAAATCTACCAGGCAGATTGGCAACCTGAGAGGCGTACCCCCGATTTGTATTTCGAGCCTGGCCACCAATTTGAATGGGCCTGGTTGCTTAGCAAGTATGACATGTTGTCTGGAAGCGACCACAGCTATTTTTGCGATAGGCTTTGGCAGGCAGCCTGCAGAAACCAGTCAACTTTCCCGTTCCTTTGTCCGGACGAAGTCGCCATTGACCCGACCTTGAGCAAGCACACGAGCCGCTTGTGGCCCCATACGGAGGGAATCAGGGCAGCTATCTGCCAATATGAGCGCG
>DATDMO010000116.1:0-10006 GCA_036518755.1 Candidatus Acidiferrales bacterium
CGGGACGCTCTTGCATGCCGAAGAGCGGCTTGCCGTTGGTGCGGTCGAAAAGAAAGAGGTAGGCCTGCTTGCCGAGTTCGGCGACGGCAGGAACCGTTTTGCCGTTGAGCTTTACGTCGAAGAGAGTGGGTGCGCCGGGAACGTCCCAATCCCAAAGATCGTGATGGACGAGCTGCTGATACCAAATTAGCTTGCCAGTATTTGCGTCGACCGCGACGACGCTATCGGCGTAGAGGGTATCGCCCAAGCGGCCGCCACCATAAAAATCAGGGCCACCGGCGGGCGGGATGGGAATGTAGACGATGCCGCGCTGGGGATCGAGGGTCATAAAACTCCAGACGTCGGTGCCGCCGCGAACGTCCCAGGCGTTATCTTTCCACGTGTCGTGACCGGGCTCGCCGGGCTGAGCCTTGGTGTAGAAAGTCCAAACGAGCTTGCCGGTATGCGCCTCAAAGGCGCGAACGGACTGAACGCGATTTTGTCCGGTGATAATCAGATCATGATAGATGACCGGCGCCGAAGCGGGGCTGACGCCGGAAACGAAGCCGCCCTCACCGAATCCGGATGCGGGTTTTCCAGTTTTGGTGTCGAGCGCGAGCATTTTGTCGTCCGCGACGCCGAGAATAATGCGTGGAGGCGTTTGCTTGTCTCCCGGCCAATGCGAAAGGCCCCGACGGTTGGTGCCTTTCACCTCGAATTTCCAAATCTGCCGGCCTGTAACGGGATCGAGCGCGAAGACGTTTTTGCCTGCGGCGAGATACATCACACCGTCGACGACAAGCGGAGCGCCTTCGGAGTTTACATCGTCGGCTGGATCGCCCGTGTGGAATGTCCAGGCGCGGCGAAGTGTGGTGACATTTTGCTCGTTAATTTGAGTGAGAGGAGAATATCGCATCGCACCCGGGTCGTGGCCGGCATAGCGCCAATCGTTTTGGGCACTTGCCGGAAGATCACTTTGCGCTGCAAGAGCGCTGGGCAAGAGCAGAATGGCGAGAAAAACGAGGCAGACCACGGCGCTCGATCGGATGTCGCGCGCCGGAATTTTTAAGAATTTCCCGGAGGGCATTCGGTGGATGGCGGTGCTATTTGGCTGCCAGAAGGGGAGTCACATCGCGTTCCATATCCGCGAGGGTGAGTGCCTTCTGGTAGTAATGCACCATCTTGCCTTCCCGATCGAAGATCATGGTCATGGGCAGGCCCTCGCCGTCCTTCGCCCATTGCGGCGAGACACCCTTGTAAAAATCGTCCTCGAGCGAAGAGGCTATGTAGACGGGAAATGGAGGGTTCGTCTCACCGAGCCACTTGAGCATTGCCCCTTTATCGGAAGGATCGGAATTATCGTTCATCGAAATTTCCACGACCTGGACGCCCGCGTTCTGATACTTCTTCGCCAGCTTGATGATGTCCGGAAATTCGGTGTGACACGGAACACAGTAGGTGGCGAAAAAGTTCAGAAATACAACTTTTCCCTTGTTGGCGGTGATGAGGGCATGAACGTCCGCCGGCTGTACAACTTTCATCTCCGGAGTATCAGCGGGGGAAGTTGATGGTGCAGGGGCCGCCAGCGGAGTGAATACCAGGAGCGCGAGCGCAGCGAGAGCCAATCCGAAGGATCTAAGCGAAGCCACTTGCAAAGCTCGCTTCATTGGCCGCCGCTCCCGGAGGCTGTCGATCCAGCGCTCGCCAGCATTTTCTCGGAAGCGTCGGCGACCTTCTGGAAATCGTCGACGTTCACGAGATTCATAACGACTTGGCGCTTGTCGTCGACGAGAAATGTGTTCCTAGCCTGTGGGTTAATTTTGTAGAGGCGAACGCCCAGGTCCTTGGGGCCCTTTGCCAGATAAACCATTGGAATGTGAATGCCCTTATCCTGGGCCAGCTTTTCGAGCCAGGGCTTGGAATCCGGGCCATTAACCATCACAACGAAAGCCTTGAGGTTCTTCGAAGACTCTTTCTGGGCCAGGTTGTCGAGCTTTACGATCAAATCGGCGGCTTGATCGCTCGGACCATTAAAGAATCCGATCACCGTGGGTGCTTCGCCGTATTCGCAGACGTAGCAGGTGTCCTGTCCCTTATATTTCCCGGTTACGTCGATCACGCGGAACGACGGCGTGACAGCTCCGACAGGACGGCCTGAAGTGATGGGCCCGGACGATGTGGCGGCCGTTTCAGTTGTGGCTGGAGCAGCTGCCGTGGTTGCAGACGCCGAAGAGTTGGCGGCATTGCCCGCGTTGCTGGAGTTCGCGCCATTGGCCGCAGCGGCATCGGCTTCCTTGATCGCGTTGGCAGCATCCGTGCCTTCGACGGGGTATTTCAGAGCCACCCACTTATACCATCCGCCTTCGAGAACCTTCGAATCGAGGTAGCCGAATTCGCGGAGCTTCTTGACCATGTCAATCGAATCTTCATCATGATTGCAGGGGCAGTAGAAAACGAGCTCTTTGAAGCGCGGCAGAGAGATTGGCGGCGTGACTTTCGGCACCCAGGGGAAATTGATCGCCCCGGGAATATGGCCTTCGGCAAACGCTTCCGCAGGTTGTGTATCGACTAGGACGAACTTAGCAGTTTTGTCCGCGAGAGCCTTTTCCACGTCGGCAGGCTTTATGAAATCGATCGGAAGATTGGCTGCTGCAGCGGTGGGGTCGCCAAACCCCTGCTGTCCAAGATCATCATCCTGAGCGGCGGTCATCTTGGGCGCGAACGCGAAAAGTCCTAGCGCCAGACTGCCCACCGCGAGCCATTTAGCGAAATTCCTCATAATAGCCTCCCAAAATTAGGTCGTGCCGCGACCCCTAAACAATTAGATTCCAACAGTTACCAAAGGGTGCGCACCGTTTGCATCCAAATCTCTACCACTAGCGGCGATGTTACTCACGCCCCGAAGAGGTGTCAATACTGTGTACCTTCGAGCCACGAGCGTTTTGACCGCAACCGTGCGCTGACCCTACATACAGTTGGACGTAAACGCTCGAACTCGGTTTCAGCGACGTGTGGGATAAGGCGCTATTGGCCAAGATTTCGGGAACTGCGCGATGGCGTTTCAGGAAGGGCGAAGCCGTACACTACGCCATCCACCGGGAACACGACGTACTGCCGATTGTCCAGCTCATATGTCATCGGCCCGGTCCCCAACCCGCCACCCGGATACATGTGCCAAAGTACTTCACCCGAGGACGGATCGAGTGCCACCAGATTCTGGGCGTCGTCGGCGGTGAAAAGTAGGTGGCCCGCAGTGGTGAGGATACCGGATTGTCCGCCGCGGCCGTTTGCAGTGTGCTCCCACCGAGTTTTGCCGGTCTGATAATCGATGGCCTTCAGCATCGATTTGGACCCGAGGAAAAAGTCCCGGCCCGCCCAGCCCTCGGCATTCTTCCCCGGCATGGTGAGATAAAAGACGCCCATGGTTTCGCGCGAGTTCACGTAAAAAAGGCCGGTTTGGGGATCGAAGCTCGGCGCTTGCCAATTTGTGCCGACGCCGCCGGTAACCAACACTCCGTCAGGCTGCGGCTCTTTATCTTTTGCGGGAATTGGTTCGCCGCGTTTATTGAAACCCGAGAACCAGTTTGCCGGAACAAATGGCTCGGACAAGAGCGCTTGACCATTGGTGCGGTCGAGGACAAAAAACATTCCATTCTTATTTGCCTGCGCCAGCATTTTCCGAGGTTTGCCCTTGAAGGTGCCGTCGAAAAGGACCGGTGTCATCACCGTATCCCAATCATGCGTGTCGTGCGGCGAGCTCTGAAAATACCAAACAAGTTTTCCAGTATCCGGATTGAGCGCGACGATCGAACAGGTATAAAGGTTCGCGCCCACCCGCGTATAGCCGTTTTCAACCGGATGCGGATTGCCCGTGCCCCAATAAAGCAAATTGAGTGCCGGATCGTAGGTGCCTGTGAGCCACGTCATGCCACCGCCGCGAGTGATCACGTCCGTATCATGCGGCCACGTGTTCCACGCCGGGTCGCTCTGCTTGGGCATGGAGTCCCAGCGCCACTCGATTTTCCCGTCCACCGGATTAATCGATTCGAGGAAACCGGGCAGATCGGCCGTGTCGCCGGAAGTTCCTTCGATCAAGTGGTTACCGACGACGAGCGGCGCCACAGTGCCGAATGCCTTGAGCGCGGGATCGGCAATCTGAATCTGCCACAGCATTTTTCCCGTTTGCGCATCGACGCAGAGAAGCTGCGCGTCGAACGTATTCATGTACAGGCGATTCTTCCACATCGCGACGCCCTTGTTGCCGCCACCGGGAGGAAATCCAGGGCGCACAAAATGCCAAATCTCGCGGCCCGTGCGCGCGTCAACGGCCCAAATCTGATTGCCACCTGAAATGTAGAGAATGCCATTCACCTCGAGCGGCATGGACTGCAGGCCCTGTGAGTGAGTCTGGAAAGCCCAGGCCAGAGTGAGGGAGCGTACATTGTCCTTGCTGATTTGGGTGAGTGGGCTGTAGCGACGGCCGGTGTAGTCGCCGTTGAAGGTTGGCCAATCACTGGTTGGCGGCTTCAGGATTTGAGATGGATCGAGTTCCTGCCCAGGCAAGCACGCAGCAACAACGAGCAGGACTGCAAAAATCGGAAGAAGCCGCTTCACTTTAGTGTCTCCAGATACGTAAAAATGTTGTGCATGTCGGCGTCAGTGTATTTCTGCAATAACGCCTCATGCGCGGCGAGCGGGTCGTGCACTTCGATTTTCACGGTTCTGCGCGGCCAGGAGTGATACCACCCGTCCTTCCCCTGGATGGCCACGTTGAAGCCGTCGTTCAGCAGGAGCGTGCCTTCGAATTTTTCGCCGGAGGGCAGCGTGACGATCGCTGTTGAAGGCGTGCCCGAAGGGTAGAGGAAGCGAACTTCCAAGTCCGGCGGATTGTATTTGTTTGCAACGCCCGCCAAATCGCCGGTTGGCGAATGGCAGCCGGAGCATCCGCCCGGTCCATAGAAGTAAGCTTTGCCGGCCTCGACGCTGCCGGTGGCAAGTCGCGACGCCGGAATATCATTCGGGTAGGGACTAAAGCGTGTGTGGAGATCGAATAGGGCGAGCTCCGACTGAATGAACGCGATGAGATCGGCCACTTGAGCCTGAGTGAATGGAAAGGCCGGCATACCCTTGTCGGCGCGGCCGCCGGTAACAACCGGGCCGATGAGGTCGCCATTTTTATCGTGGCGTACAAGCGACGAACGAATGAGGTCAGGGCCTCGCCCGCCGGTGAGATTTTCGCCGTGGCAAGCGGCGCAATTCTCTTTGAAGATAGTGCTGCCCCGCTCGGCTGCCGCGCCTTCGGCCTCTTTCTGCGCCGAGTTGCGTGTGCCGAGTCGGCCTCCTTGCCCGCGCGCTGCCCCGGATGGCGCACCTTCCTGAGCTTTGAGCAGTACGACAGCGGAAAGAACCAATATCGCGGCGACCGCGAATTTTTTCAAATTAGACTCCCCCAAAAGTACGCGCCTATGCGGTCAGACGCGCTTCTTTTCTCCTCGGTTTCTTTCTACGCGCGTTTCAATCGTGAGCGTCCACCCCGCGGTGCTGTAGTTTGCGGGCGGCGCGGAGGCAAATAACGAAACCGGATAAGAAAGATTTTGTCGCCGCGGCCATGTTTGGCCACTTTGAGCAGGTCGAGAACACCTAGAAAACCTGATGCGCGCGCCAATTCCGGCGTGATATCGGGGAAGCCGATCGGCTCGATCGAGTCCACTTCAATCTCGCCTTCGTCCATGCGGTAGCGGCCACCCACTCGAACGTGCGGCCGCGTCCAGATTCGCACGCTGCACGTGATTTCTCCGCGCCGGACTCCCTCACGAAGGCGCTTCGCAAAAAGCATGCGGAAGCCGAACGCTACTGACCAGCTTTGGTCTGCGTGGACCCTGTGATTTTCACCGTCTGGTGCGCCCAGTTTGTTCCCGGATAGGTAAAGAGTAGATCGTATCCGGGCGAGCCGCCCGCCACGACGATATGAAAATCGTCCGGGCTCTGAACGACCGGGACGCGGCCGCCGGGCTTCAGATTGTCGAGGAAAACCTGAGCACGATCGGGATGGATACGGCCATCCGCGACTGAGGCACGAATTAGTGCCTCTTCCGAGCCCTCGCCAAATGCCGCCAGTCCTCCGGCGAGCTTCTCGTATGGCACGCGCGTGTGCTCGTACAAATACTCCTGTAGGCTTTTTCGCGTATAGCCATGTGCCGCAAGGTCAACCGCGCAATCCGGGTGCAGCACCACGATATGCTTCTGGGCGTAAGGCCAAGCCACGCCGCGGTTCCGAATTTGCGCGGCCATCTGATCTATAACGCCCTGACCCGTCCAGGGCGCCACCGCTCCGCCGCCGAAAACCGCCGGGTTTCCTGCCGATGACACCGTGACGGTGCTGTCGCCCTTCTGAAAGCCCTGGCTCACATTATAGGGCTCCCACGGGCTCTTCGCCGTGTCCTCTGCAAACGTGTAGAAGGTGTATCCCTCGAGTCTGCCGGTGAGGCCCATAAAGTTTACCTGCGGCCAAGTCTGCCCGATATTGAGCAGTGAAAGCTGGAGCGCCCGGCCTACGGTGCTATTTGCCTGCCACCCAACACCCAGCATCCCGATGCCGGAGTTAAACCCAAGCTCCTGAGCAATGGGGCCGTCCACGATGACCACGGGCGTGAATGATCCCGTGGAGGCGACTACGTGCGTCAGGTCGTAGTGCTTATCGAGGAAGCCCTCCATTGCGGCAAGAATCACTGGGAAATATTCCGGCTTCGCCCCCGCCATCACTGCGTTGATGGCGATTTTCTCAACGGTTGCCGTGCCGTTCTTCGGCGCCACTTGCCCGAGCACTTTCTGCGGCGAAAGCGTTGTCCCGGCCTCCATCGCCTTCACCAATTCAGGCGTCGGGGGGACAATCGGCAATCCGTCCGCCCAGCGATTCTCGAGATAGAGTGCGTTCACTTTTTCCGATGCGTCGAGGAAATCTTTGCCGGTCACCTTGATGTTCGCGTCCTCGTGCTGCTTTTGCGCCTGAGACGGCTTGGCCTCCTCTGGCGTCAGCGGCCGCGTGAGGTCGTCCACCATCTTGTCGAAGAACGCGTCGGCGATCGGCTGCAACACCTGTTTGTTCCCGCGCGCTACGTAATACTTGTTTGCTGGAAGCGCCAGAGTGCGGATTCCCGGCATGCCCCGATCTTTCGCCGCGGATTTTGCATCGTCCAGAAATTCTGTGGTTGTGAAGTAAACGCCCGGCATTCCTGTCTTTTCAATTTCGATTGTGTCGTGGGAACCCCACCACGTGCAGCTCCCTCAATCACCGACGCCGAAAACGAAAAGATCGCCTTGCTGCTTCACAGTGGGATACCACTTCGGGAGAGCGGTAATCGTTTGCGCCGCGGGCTTCGGATACATCACCACCGTTGCCTTCGGATATTTTTCCTTCAGCATGTCCGCGAGCACGTCGAGGAAATTGCTCGCGCCATACTTGCCGTTGTCGATCAGGACGATTTTCTTGCCGTCAAGACTGCCGCCTCGCGGGCTGATGCCCAGCGTCTTCGGCGGAGGAATCTCGCCGCGCGGATTCATTACCTCGAGCGTAACCTGCGCCGAAGCCGCCACAGCTAGAAACAAGCTGGCACAAGCCAGCCCGGCGCCCAGCAACCACTTCGCATTTTTCCTCATGATTTGTGTCCCCCTGGAAGCCCCTGCGTCGCGTGCCAGGATTTGGGCGGCGCAAGCGCCTTCACGATAGTCAGCGCCATCCCGAATGTCAATCGCGCAGCATTTGGCTTACGAGTGGTTCTACCGTGGACGATTTTCGCGCCCTGCGAAGAACGCAAGCGCGGCGACAGACGACGGCCGGATCGTGCTCATGCAGTTCCCCCCGCACAAAACGTCAACGCGGTGCGAATTATTACATCGAAATTCGCGCTGTCAAGGATTCCAATAGATTGCAAAGTCGTAAACCGCAGTGCGTTGAAGAACCGGTGTATAATCCGCCGTTGAAAGGAAGATTTTCTCGCCCGCAAATGCGCAGTGCCGGCAGCGCAGGGAACGGAATCATGAAATGTAATCGACTTCTATTTCTCGCTGCGCTGGCTGGATTCTTGATCATTCCGGCGGGCACCGTCGCGCAGCAATCCTGCGAAAGCCTCGCGTCCCTGAAAATTCCCGACGCCACCATCACGCTGGCAAAGTCGATCACCACGCCGCCTGTTTTCGAAGTGCCCAGCACCGGCGGACGCTTCGGCACTCCCGCTGGCCTCAAAGTTTCCGTCCCATTCTGCCGCGTAGCCGGTTTCTCGGCCCCCACAAGTGATTCGCACATCGGATTCGAAGTGTGGCTGCCAATCGCGGCAAATTGGAATGGCAACTACATCGGCATCGGCAATCCCGGCTTCATCGGATCGATCAGTTACGCAGGGCTTAGCAGGGAAGTCGCGCACGGTTCTGCCACCGCATCCACAGACACCGGCCATGAAGATGTTGGCGCGACGAGCGAAGCCCCTGACGCCTGGGCCATCGGCCATCCGGAAAAAGTCGCCGACTGGGGACACCGCGCGGTCCATGAAACCGCCGTCGCCGCGAAAGCGCTGATTCGCGCGTATTACGGCAAGCCCGAAAAGTTTTCGTTCTGGAGCAGTTGCCACGAAGGTGGCAACCAGGCGCTCACCGAATCGCAAAAATATCCCACGGACTACGACGCCATCGCCGCCGGCGACCCCGCCTACTACATCACGCATCTTCAAGCCATGTCCGAGTACACCACCTGGGTCGCGCTGAAGGATGGCGTGAAGGCGCCGGGCTACATCCCGCCAAGCAAATATCCGGTGATTCATCGCGCCGCCCTCGATCAATGCGACGCGCTCGACGGTGTTCGCGATGGCTACATCGAAGATCCCACTCGCTGCCATTTCGACCCGGAATCGATCCGTTGTCCGGCTCAGGAAAACTACGCCTCCTGCCTCACCGAGCCTCAGGTGCAAACGGCCAAGCTGATTTACGCGGGCCCAAGATTCGCCGATGGCAAACAAATTTATCCCGGCTTCGATCCCGGCAGCGAGTTGGGTTGGGGCCTGATGGCCGCTGGGCCGCAGCCGCTCAGCATCAGCACCGGTTTTTTCAAGGCCATCGTGTTTGAAAATCCCAATTGGGATTTCCGCACCTTTGAGGTTGATCGCGATACCAAGCTCGCGGAATCCAAAGACGGCGCTGCGCTCGATTCAAACAATCCTGACCTGAAGGCTTTCAAGGACCACGGCGGGAAGCTGCTCATCTATCAATCATGGGACGAGGCCATCATTCCCCCGCGAAGCATGATCGACTATTACAAGAGCGTCCTCGCAGCGATGGGCGGCCCCAGCAAGACAAATAACTTCGTCCGCCTCTTCATGGTGCCCGGCATGGGAATGTGTCCCGGTTTCGGCCTGGGCGATAACGGCACATTCAACGCGCTCGATGTGGTCGAAAAATGGCGCGAGACCGGCGTCGCTCCCGACAAAATCATCAATTCCCACAAACTCCCCAATGGCGAGGTCGATCGCACGCATCCTGCCTGCCCCTATCCTCAAGTCGCCATCTATAACGGCAAGGGCGACCCCTACGACGCCGCCAGCTTCACCTGCGGCAACCCCAAGTGGTGAAGCCCTCAAGTCGTTTCTTCTTGCTCTCGTAGGTGCAGAGCACGCTATGCCCGGCAAACGCACTCGGCGTGATGTCTGCCACCCGCACCGACATTCCCGGCATCGTCATCCTGAGCGAAATTCGCGCGCATTTTTGCTTTTCCCGCGGTTCGTGCGGGCGCGCGAACGCAGTCGAAGGACCTCTCTTTGGTGCGCTTTAGCGCCTGAGGACACTCTTTTCGCTGCACATCACGGCAACCCCAGGCTCCCGTACGCCCTCGGATACGTGATGATCCCCCACGGCGTGTGAAATCCGCCGATCACGGTGATCGGCTTGTACGTATTCGCATCGATCACATACACATTATCCGACCGCCCGCACGCCAGCAGAATCTTCGAATCATCCGGCGTGAATGTGAAATGCCAGCACC
>DATDMO010000117.1:0-3540 GCA_036518755.1 Candidatus Acidiferrales bacterium
CGATGGTGTATTTTTCTTCCAGGCCCACGCCCGCGATGACGCCGAACCAGAGCCAATGGCGGGGGTCCCTGCGCTTCATAGCAAGAATTGCGAAGTAGGCGCAGCCCATCCACAGGTTTGGCTCAAGACAGTTTGTTGTGAGCAGGCTGCCGTTTGAGAGGTACTGCGGCGCGATCAGGATGGTCACCGCACTTAGGAGCAAAGCGAAACGCTTGCCGCGAAGTTCGCAGGTGAGCACGGCGGTTTGCACAATTAGCAGCGATGACGCGAGCGCCGGAATGAAACGAATTGCGCGCAGAGAATCGCCGAAAAGCACCATGGAGGCCCGTGCGAGAAATGGGATCAGCGGCGGCTGATCGACATAGCCCCATGCGAGGTGATTACCACAAGCGATGTAGTCAAATTCGTCGCGGAAATATCCATAGCGGTTATTGAAATAAATGTGGAAGAGCAGATCGGCCAGGGCGATGGCCCAGATCACCGCCATGCGGCCGGAAAAGAAGGATTGCCGGTCGCGGCCAGTCGCGGGTGAACCAGCGGTTGTTTTCAACGTTCGATGTGCGCGTCAGGTTTTCGGCAGATCGTCACCGGGAACCCACCAGCCGTGCACCTGGCTGTAGGTGCGGAATGGCAACTTCACAATGGCGATCGGCTTATCATCCATGTGTTGCGTATCGACGATGATGAGATCAGAGCGGCCAGCTTCCAGCATGCGATTCGCGACGCCGATCAGATAGCCATCGCCCTCGGCTGCGTCTCTATGGCGCGGCACAAAGCAGCATTCCTGCAGGCTCGAATCATCGCCGATCCAGAATTCAGAAGTTTTTCGCGTAGCGTGATCGAACATCGTGTAGGAATTTGTCGGACGGAAAGCCATGCGGCCCAGCTTCGGATTGACGGGCTTGGTCGGATCGGTGGTCGGCATGAAGCCGATTTTGTAGGGAATCGTTTGATAGCGGTCGTCCTGACGCGGGAGGGCGCCGGTTTGGGGATAGAGTTCTTCCATGTTGTAATCGCGCGGAGTTTTATCCGAGAGATCGACAGACAGGCGATGCACAGTCCCGGCGGCGGCTTTGGGATCGAAGGGTTCGCCGTGAAGATTCGGAAAGAACGGGAACTGATTTTTGAGCGCCATGTCCATATCGACGTAAATTTTATTGCCGTCTGAGAACGCGCCCATCACGTGCGTGGCGCAGCGTTCTGGTCCCTTGAACCAGCGAACATCTTTTCCGTCCCCGCCGCGTTCAAGAACGCCGAACCACGTCGGCAGAGTGGAATCCCAGGCAAAGTGAACCTGACCCTCCTTCATGCGCTGAACGTTGGTGGCCATCGGAATGACGAGGAACGCGATGTACTTTTGCGAGACGGCGAAATCGTGGATCATGCCGACGTAGGGAACCTTAATCCACGCCTCCCACGTGATGTGGCCCTTGGCGTTCGCCGAGAAAATGTAAACGTCATTGGTATCGAGTCCCTTGGCTTCGTAGCCGTAGGAGATCATCTCCCCGGTAGCTTTATCGAACTTCGGATGAGCCGTGTGCGTAAGGCTGTGCAGGCCGCCGCCGAATGTATAGTAATCGTCCACCGTTTCGAGGGTATGCGGATTCATGGCGACCGGCGGGCTATCTTCCTTCAGCGCGAAAAGCAAACCGTGGTGATAGACGACGTGCGTATTCGCGGTGCCGCGGCTGACGCCCTTCACGCTCGGATCGTCCTCGAACGGATTGCGATAGACGTTAAACAGTCGTCTGCGTGCCTCTGCTTGCGCTTTGTATCGTTGCGTACGGGCATAACGCGAGCGGAAATCAACGTGGCCATTGTGAATGCGGAACATGCTGACGTGGCCTTCGCCGTCAAACGGAATACCGCGAGGCGCCGGATATTGCCAGTCGGGCCCAACGCGATAGAACGCGCCATCGATATTCAGGGGGATTTCGCCTTCAACATCACAATCGCGGATATCGCATTCGCAGCGGAACGGGCTGCCTCCGCCGAAGCCGGACTGATCCTTGAAATGAACCGTTTCGGCGTCCGCTGAAGACGCAAACGGAGAAAGAGTTCCAGCAACCGCGCTTGTGCCGGCTGCGGCTGCGAGCGTTCCCATGAACCGCCGCCGGCCCATGGAAGATTCACTGCTCGATTTTTTGGATTGCTTGGGTTTTCCCTTCATACGCCCCCCGGGATACCAAATTATTGCCTGCGTGACGATTCCCACTAAGTAATTTCGCACGCGGCGAGAGTCACCGCCGCCGCACTCCGGTGTAGTTTCCACAGATTTGCGCGGCTTTGCAAGGATTTACGGACTGATTTCGCGACGATAGTCCACCGCACGAGCGTGCAACCGCCGAAAGCGATCGTTCGTGGATCCTTGCTGGCGGAGATTCTCGCATTATCAAGTCTTCAAAGTTACACAGCCAATCACTGGCAATGGGGACAGGTCCCTATCTCTCTAGCCCTGCTGTCCTTCTTCTGTGCTTCGGGTCAGTAGTTCTCTGCTTTTCCCCTAGCTACCCTGAGCGGTGGTTCGAAGCCCGCCCTTCGAATCGCAGTCTGCTAGCCAGCGCATCGAGGGGACCTTTATGAAACGCGAGCTAGAGGCAAAATCAGGACCAACCAGGGCAAAGGCGGCACAAGGAATCATTCTAGCGATTTTGCTTTGCGTATCAGGCAGTGCCGCTCACGCGCAGCGAAGATCAACACAGAAGGACTGGGGCCCAAGCTCGCATTACGGCCGAAACCGCTCCTCTACGACAACCACGGTGACACCACCTTCGATCACCACCCAGCCAGCGAGCGCAACCGTTCTAGCTGGAGGAACGGCGAGTTTCTCGGTGGCAGCTTCGGGGACAGCACCGCTGGCCTATCAATGGTACGAAAACGGGATGGCAATCGGCGGCGCGACATCATCGACCTACACAATCTTTGCGACAACGACCTCATACAACGGAGCACAGTTCAGCGCGACAGTCAGCAACAGCGGGGGAACTGCGACAAGTAACGCAGCCCTTCTGACGGTTAATTCCGCGACTCTTCTCTTGAATAGCAGCTCCAAGAGCCTGGCTTTCGGTGATGTAAGCGTGTCGAGCAGCAGTTCGCAGAGCCTGCTGCTGACGAATGCCGGGAACTCCAGCGTCACAATTTCTAATGTCAGCGTGGCTGGGGCGGGCTTCAACGCCGGCGGCGGACTTTCGGGCATCATCCTTTCTCCAGGGCAGACGGCGACCTTGAGCGCAACGTTTGCTCCGGCGACGGCGGGCAGCGTGACTGGCGGCATTACCGTGACAAGCAATGCTTCGAATTCGCCCGCGGTCATCGCACTTTCGGGCACGGGCGTCGCGCCCGTTACGCATTCCGTCCTCTTGAGCTGGGCGCCCAGCACGTCATCCGTAACCGGTTACAACGTTTACTCGAGCGAAATCTCAGGCGGCCCGTACAGCAAACTGACCACGTCTCCGGTGGGAGCGACAAGCTACACGGACACCAGCGTCACGGCGGCGCAGACTTACTACTATGTGGTTACTGCAGTGAGCTCCACGAGCG
>DATDMO010000118.1:0-11477 GCA_036518755.1 Candidatus Acidiferrales bacterium
ATGACGGTGGTCTTGTCGGCGGAGCGATCGGTTGATTCAGGTTGCGCAATTCCGCCCGGTTCAAGTGGGGGAGGACTGGGGCGCACGGCAGCGAAATCGATTAAGGGCCAAGCTTCGGTTGAGGGCGCAAACGCAATTGCCGGGGTGATCGGCTGGGGCGAAGGTTTGGTTTGTGTAGGCTTGACCGCCTTGGTGGGAGGCTGGATTAGAGCCTGCTGCGAGCCTGACGCCAGCGTCGCTGCAGACGCTGCAGGTGGGGCCGTGACGTGCTGCTGGACGGCAGGCCCTGCAGCCTGGGACGAAGCGGACCCCGGCGCGGGCGCCAGCGATGTTTGTTGTGAATGAGGCGTCGCTGCGAAGCGTTCTCCCAAAAAGATCAGCGACTCACCTATCCGGTGCTTATAAGTGTCAAATAGAAATATTGCCGCTACAATAACCGCAATCAGGATCCCGGTAGCCAAACCGCGCGAAAACTCGCCCCATCGCGCCGGCGTTCCAATCCGCTGCGGGACTTCGCTTCTCGTGGCGGAGCCATGTGCAACGCTCTTCTGTGCTTGGTTTGCGCTGGAGGGAACACCTCGAGTCGGCGGCCGCACAGCCGGGGCTTGTCGTGGAGCCGCAAAGGCTTCTGACGATTCCGCGATCCACTTGCGGATTTGCCGCCTCGCTTCGGTGGAGAGCGCGTTGAACCGAAGACCGCCTGTCTTTCGTGTCTCGTCCGTCCAGACGAGTTGGCCGTTCGCTTCAATTTGCCTGCCGCCCGCGGAGAACCAGAAGCGCACGGTGTCATTCGGTTCAACGGGTGCGATCGTGTGAAAGCAAAGTCCGTCGTCAGAGATGTTCAGGACGATGCCGCCGCAGTTTGATTCGAAAGTGATATAGGCGAGCGCGGCCAGGCTTATCCGGGGACTTCGGCGGCGTTCCGGGCTCATGACTGGCAGCGCCATAGAAGATCCAAGAAAGAACAGAGGATGCGAGCCACCGCACAGATAGCAAAATCTCAGTGTCGAGTGGTGGGCATACCTTGTTCTGTCCGACGCGGGGTTGGGATCGCGCGGGCGGTTTCTAGCGAAAACGTGGCCGCTTCGGAGGCTTCGTTCGAGTACGCTGAAGGAAAAGCGAAATCCTCCGCCGGCATGCCTGGGCTGGCCGCAGTAAATTACACAAAAAGCAAGTTGCAGGCAATAGACCGGGGAAGCGTTGTCGCGGCTACTGAAGGTCCGACCACAGTGCGCGAGGCGCAGCGGCTAACGGCCCTTTGGTTTCGCTGGCGTTGTGGGAGTTGGCTTTATGACGGTCTTATATCTGCCGTTGACAATCGGATTTCGGTCGCTTGCCGCGCTGTCGCAATCATCCGCATTTTGTTCCATGCGGTTAATGTCTTTCACGCGATGCCAATTGAACGTCACGTGAACGGGCTTGGCCAGCGCGATCGGATCTTCCACCGTGAACTGAATCTCCATCTGATCGTGGTTCACCATGCGAATCCGCTCGACGGTGTGCAGTTCATTGCTCATCGGAATGAACGGGACGCCTACGCCTCTTGCCAGTCCCGGAAAGTATACCGGCGACCTGATCGAGACAGTGTCAACCACCAAGGTGTCGCCCTCCCAGTGTCCGATGGAATCGCCCTGGCTCATGGGCCACAGCTCATCCTTCGGCGGATGGGGCCGCCCGTCCGTGTAGATGTGTCGCACCGAACCAAGAAGGCTGATGAGCGTGGCTTCTTCCGGAGTCACCCGCCACTCATATGTCCCAGGGAGCATTGTGGCCGGAAACCCGGGCGTCCAGCCGCACCCTCCGAATTGTCCGAATTCCTCGAACGCGGGTGGATCATTAGCGTCGGTGGCTTTGGCCGCATCTGCTGTCTTCTTGAGCTGCGCCAGCTTGGCCTGCCATGCAGGAGTAAATGTCGCCTGCATCTGGGCAGCGTAGATTTTCGCCCTCTGCATTCCTTGCGGACCCATTTGCTGCCCGTCGAGTTCGTCAGTCCAGATATCAAACTCCCAAAGCCCAGACCAATCCGGCAGCTTGGCGAAGGCCTCCACTCGGGCCTTGGAATTGGAAAAATTGGAAGATGACTGCGCTTGCGAGAAGCAGAGGCATCCCACCAGTAGCAGCGCCGCTATAGCAATTGTTCCGCGAATGATCACAAATCCTCGCGTTCCCGCTCAGAAAATTCGTTTCACGGTCTTAGGGGGCCGGAGTTTCCGGCACCGCGCCAATCGGCTTGCCGTCCGGGCCGAGTGCGGAAACGATCTGCCCCGCGGGCCGGCCGTCACGCAATGGGTTGATCACCACTGTGATCTTGTCTCCAGGCTTCAGGCTGGTCGGCTTCCAGCCGTGACGAACTAATTGGATTGGCGCTCCCATTTCCACGCCCCATTCGACCGGCGGGGCTTTCGGATCCTTCGGATCGGGCACGAGCACTTGAATCCAGCAGTGCGGATTTTCCCATTGGAATTCCTTTACAGTGCCGGCCAGCGTCACTTGCTTGTCGGTATCGAACATCGCGTGCGAGTGATGAGCAGACGCTGAGGTCACCATCAGCGTGGCGGCGACGGCAATGAGACTGTAATTCAACGCCCTGCCCACTTGTTTCTCCACAGATACCGAATTTCGCGTCTTCCTCTCCTGCAAAAGCGCAACCGACCGTGCAAGATTCTACACCAGAAGCGCAGCCGTCAACGCAACCCCCGAATAACGCTTTTTCTGCTTTCCGTTTGCGAGTGTGCGCCACCCGCGATGTCTGATCGAATCTTTGGCTTAATTCCGGTGTGATATCATCCGCCCGCGCTCTGATATCAATGGAAGAAGATACGAGCGAAAGGATGCGCCTTCGCCGAAATGGAATTTCCAGCTAAAGCCTTTCGCGCGGGCGGTTGCTTGATCGCTTTCGTTCTGGCGGTCTCAATTTTATCTGACTGGCCGCTGCTCAGGGCATCTGCTTCCCAGGAACAAAACAAGACAGAAAAGTCGACGAAGCCGCCGGAATCAGAGAAACAGGCCAAAAAGGATCTCAGGGTGGAAGCGGCGAGCGCACTACCCGCCGTTCTGTGGCGCGACCCAGGAGACATAGCGTCGCTCGACCTTCTTAATGGCGCGGGGGGAGCAAAGGATGCGCCCGACCCTGACGCCGATTACCTGTTCATCGATGAAGATATGGGCGGGACCTCGACGAAATTCTACGTGCGAGATACAAACGCGGTGAAATGGTTGGTGAAACTGGGCCCCGAAGCCAGGACTGAAACGGCGGCCACCCGTTTGGTCTGGGCCATGGGTTATTTTACCGACGAGGATTACTTCCTGCCGCGGATTCACGTTCAGGGACTGCCCAAGCTTCGGCGCAAGATGTTCGGGGCTTCGTCGAAGACGGGGATCGTTCCTAACGTGAGATTGGAACGGCAGGTCGAGGGAGGGAAAAAGCTCGAAAACTGGGGATGGTTCGATAATCCTTTTGTCGGTACCCGCGAACTTAACGGGCTGCGCGTGCTGATGGGGCTTATCAGCAATTGGGACTTAACGACGCAGAACAACAAAGTGTATGTCGTGGAGCAAGAGCGGCATTACGTGGTCAGCGATTTAGGGGCAACCTTCGGAAAGACAGGGTGGCCGCCGTCCCATGTCCCCTTGCTCCCGCACGCCACTAAGGACGTGTTGAAGGACTATGAGCACGCCAGGTTCATCCGGGCTACAACGGGGGATACGCTGACGTTGCAGATGCACACGACGGCCCCGTTTTTCGTCAGATGCTTCGACCACAAGTACTTCAACAAGTATAGAGAGGCCAAGCGGGTCGAGCAGGACATCCCAATTCTCGATGCGCAATGGATAGGAGGCCTGCTGGCGCAGCTGACCCCGAAGCAGATTCGCGATGCGTTCCGCGCAGCGGGCCTAGAGCCGGAGGAATCGGATGCGTTCGCGAGAGTGGTGGAGAAGCGAATTGCGGCGCTGAATCAGCTACGGTCGCAGAGCACGAACCTCCACCAGCAGCATTGTCCTCGCGTCACGCCGGATTCATCCCGATCATTCTTTGCGTGTATTGCCAGACTTCAGCGGCTACCGCAGGGTCGCGCGAAAGCGGGCCGGATTCCGCCGGCTTGCACTTGATGAAGTATTTTCCAGAAACCTCGGCCACTTCAGGAGAGCTTGCGAGAAACAACGACGTTTGCGCACCACGCTTCGAATCCAGCATGAAGGGCTTCATCAAGCCGATGATGAGCTTGAAGATCAGCGGCGGATTCGTGCCCCAAATATTCGTCGCGACGACGCCGGGATGCAGGCAGTTCACCGTCACGCCTGTTCCTTCAAGTCGTCGCGCCAGCTCGAAGGTGAAGGCATTCATCAAAGCTTTCGACTGGCCGTAAGCAGCGAACGCACGGTATTTCCGCCGTTCGAATTGAAGGTCGCTCATATCCACGCGGGCGCGGCGCTGAGCTTCCGACGACACGTTGACGATCCGCGAGGGCGCACTGGCCTTCAAGAGATCGATTAAGAGAAGCGTTAACAGAGCGGCCCCCAGGTGATTGGCGGCCAGCGTTTTTTCGATACCCTCCGCAGATAGCGTGCGTTTCGGAACCGCTGCGCCCGCGTTGTTGATCAGCACGTCCAAGCGCGGGCATTTCTGGCGGATTTGGTCCGCCAGCGCGCGCACAGAGGCTTGCGACGACATTTCTGCAATGAGCAGGTCAAGTTGAGAAGAACCTGAATCGCGCCGAGTGTCCTCAAGCGCCGCTCGGCCCTTTTCCGCGTTCCGGCATACGAGCAGGACGCGCGCGCCCATTTTCGCAAGGCCGAGTGCCGTCTCCTTGCCGATTCCGCTGTTCGCACCCGTTATCACGCATGTTTTTCCGCTCATGCCTGTGGGTGTAGTCATGCGCAGCCCCCAAGATGTCAATAGCGCTACGGCGCGAGAATTCTACATCGACTCGTTTAACGCAGAGGAAGATTGGCTTCGGCATTCAGGCTTGAGTCCGCGCGCTCTCCGGCGAGAAAGCGGGCATGCCCGGCGGCAGCGATCATCGCAGCGTTGTCCGTTGAGAGCGCACGGCTGGGGAAAAAGACTTCGATGCCGCGCTGCGCGGCTTCGGCTTCGAATGTGCGCCGCAATTCGCTATTGGCAGCGACGCCGCCGGAGACGAGCACTGTGCGAACGCCCTGCTCTGCCGCCGCAGCGATCGTGCGCGAAACCAAGTTGTCGACCACCGAGCGCTGAAAGCTGGCGATCAAATCGAGCGTCGCGCCGCTCGAAAGTGCGCGCAACGCATCGGCGCCGCGTTCATCCCGCGCCAGCGCTTCACGCCGCGCCGCGATTTCCGGCTCGAGCTGTGGATTCCGCCGAAGATGGTACAGCACTGCCGTCTTGATCCCGCTGAAGCTGAAATCGAAGGCGTTCCCATTGGTTTTCGGTTCTGCAAAACGAATGGCCTTGGGATTTCCGTACGCGGCGAGGCGGTCGATGATCGGGCCGCCGGGATAACCGAGCGCGAGCATCCTGGCGACTTTGTCGTAGGCTTCGCCGGCGGCGTCGTCGCGAGTTCCGCCGATTCGCGTGTAGGAAAATTTCTCCGCGCCATTGTGGTTTTCGGAAGTGACGCGATAAATCACGGTGTGGCCGCCGGAAACGATCAGGCAAACGGCGGGCAGCTGTGGTTCGCGTCCCGCGGCATGCGCTTCGAGGAAGACGGCGTGCACGTGGCCTTCGAGGTGATTCACGGCGATCAGCGGCTTTCCAAGCGCCATCGCCAGAACCTTGCCGTAGGTGACGCCGACCAAAAGGGCGCCGATCAGTCCGGGGCCGCAGGTTACGGCTACAGCATCCACATCGCGAAGCGTAAGGTGCGCTTGCTCCAGGGCCTCGCGGACCACGGGAACGATTTGGCGCAAATGTTCACGCGAGGCGAGCTCGGGCACCACGCCGCCGTATTTGCGGTGAATGTCGTTCTGCGAGGCAACAACGCTTGAAAGAATGCGGCGGCCGCCGGCGACTACGGCTGCAGCCGTTTCGTCGCAGGAGGATTCGATGCCGAGAATCAGATGTTCGGCCACGTTGGCGGCGGCCTCCTCAATCCTAGGAGTGGCTGGAAAATCGCTATGTTAGCATGGAGGAGAGAGTTCAGGATTCGAGAACGGAGACTGCAGAGAGGACTGCTGACGAAATGATGGCCGAGAAAGTAAAACGAGTGCGAAAGGCAGTTCTGCCAGTGGCGGGGCTGGGGACGCGTTTTCTACCCGCGACGAAGGCGATTCCCAAGGAAATGCTGACCGTGGTGGATAAGCCGCTGATCCAATACGCGGTCGAAGAGTGCATCGCTTCCGGAATCGAGCACGTGATCTTCGTGACCGGCCGGCGCAAGAGTGCGATTGAAGATCACTTCGACCTCGCGCCGGAATTGGAAACTTTTCTGGAAGAGCGGGGAAAGCCGGCGCACGCGAAGATGGTGCGAGAAATCAGCGGCGGCTTACACTTCAGTTATACGCGGCAGAGCGAAGCGCTGGGGTTGGGGCATGCGGTTCTTTGCGCGGCGGAGTTGGTGGGCGACGAGCCGTTCGCGGTGCTGCTGGGCGACGTGATCATGGAAGGGGCCGTGCCCGCGACGCGGGAACTCAAGGAAATTTACGAGACCACGGGCGCGGGCGCGATTCACGTGGAACGCGTGCCGCGCGAGCGAGTACATCTCTATGGCATCGTGGACGCCATCCCAGACCATAATTCGCGATGGGGCGATAAGGTTCAGCGCGTCAGGGACCTTGTGGAAAAACCAACCGCCGAGCAGGCGCCATCCAACCTGGGCATCACGGGACGCTATGTGCTGCCGCCGGAAATTTTCGAGTATTTAGAAGAGACGAAACCCGGAGCAGGCGGCGAAATTCAGTTGACCGATGGCCTCCGGCGCCTCGCCGCCGAAAACAGGCTGATGGCGTGCATCTACGATGGACGGACACACGACGCCGGCGACAAACTCGGATTTCTGCAGGCGACGGTGGAACTCGCGCTGAAAAATCCGAAGCTGGGCGAAGGCTTTCGCGCGTATCTGCGGGGACTCAAACTGTAACGCTTCGAGGACCGCGGTTGCGGGTGAGCAAAGTAGTGTTACTTCTTGCGCTTTGCGGCGCCCTTGTTGGAATTGTCGGACGCGGCAGGTTTGGATTCTGTCTTCGACTCCGACTTCGAGTCTGTTTTCGATTCGGAAAGTTTCTCGGAGGTCTTCGGTGCGCCAGCGTCTCCCGAGCCATCGGAAGATTTCGGCGCGGAGCCCTTGGCGTAATCCGTCACGTACCATCCGCTGCCCTTGAACTGGATTGCGGGTGCGGCAATTTGGCGCTCGGCGCGGCCTCCACACTTGGGGCACTTTTGTTTCTCCGGCGCCGAAACGCTCTCGATCTTTTCAAAGCGATTTCCGCATTTCACGCACTTGTATTCGTAGAGTGGCAACTCACAAACTCCTCGTCCTTCGCGAACATTCGCTGATAGAAATCAGGCTTGCGCAACGCGTCGGAGCACGGGAATCCTGGCCTCGCGCAGGACGTGCTCGACAACGTTTTCCCGCAGCCGTGATGCATCGTAATCGAAATGCAGGATGTTGGACTGCTCATCGACACGAAATCGCTGCAGGCCGTAGGTGTTCGCAAACATACCCAGGGCGCGAAACTGCTCCGGCTTCAGCTTATCCTGCAATTCGTAGCTCACGGTCATGAAAGTCATAAGGGTAAGTATAGCATTGCCGCGCGCATCGCCCATCTCGCGCGCACGAGCCGTTGCTATAGATGTATTTTCCGGAGGCGGAGAGCGTTGGCTATTACGGAGACGGAGCTGAAGGTCATCGCGGCGCTGGCGAAAATGGGGCTGAGCAGGAGGCCAAAAAACGGGTAGAGGACGCCGGCGGCGATGGGAATTCCCGCGGAGTTGTACAAGAACGCGAAGAAAAGGTTTTGGCGGATATTTCGCATGGTGGCGCGGCTAAGGGTGCGCGCCCGAGCAATCCCGCGCAGGTCGCCGCGCAGCAGGGTGATGCCCGCACTTTCCATGGCGACGTCCGTTCCCGTTCCCATGGCGATGCCAACGTCGGCTTGCGCGAGCGCGGGAGCGTCATTCACGCCGTCGCCCGCCATGGCCGCGACATGCCGCTCGGCCTGCAATTGCTTGATGATTTCGCCTTTTTGATGGGGCAAGACGCCGGCGTGAACTCGATCGATGCCCAACGTGCGCGCTACCGCGTCGGCGGTTGCGCGGCTATCGCCAGTGATCATTACAATTCGAATGCGCTCGCGATGAAGGCGTTCGATCGCTTCGGTAGTGGTGGCTTTTATTGGATCGGCAACGCCGATGATTCCAGCAACTTTGCCGTCGATGGCTACGAACATCACCGTTTGACCGGCGGATTCCAGCGAGTTGGCGCGTTCGTCGAGACCGCCTGGCGATATTCCTAATTCAAGTAACAGAGCGCGATTTCCGAGCGCCGCGGGTTGGCCTTCCGCGATGCCCGTGACTCCCTTTCCGGTGAGTGAGCGAAAAGAGGAAACGTTTCCAGGCGTGATGCTGCGTTCTTTAGCCGCCGCAAGAATCGCGGCTGCAAGTGGATGCTCGCTGGCGCGCTCGAGCGTGGCGCTCGCCCGAAGAACTTGGGCCTCATCGAAACCAGGCGCGGCGCTGACCGACGTGACGCGCGGGCGGCCTTCCGTGAGCGTGCCCGTCTTATCCACCACGAGCGTGTCCACTTTTTCCATGATTTCGAGCGCTTCGGCGTTCTTGATTAGGACACCGGCCAGCGCGCCCCGGCCCGTGCCGACCATGATGGCCATCGGAGTGGCAAGTCCCAGCGCGCAAGGGCAGGCAATGATGAGCACGGCGACGGCATTAAGGAGTGCATGCGCCATCTTTGGCGCCGGACCGAAGAGGGACCACAAAATGAACGTGAGAACGGCGACCAATACGACTGCTGGAACGAAATACGCCGACACTCGGTCCGCCAACTGCTGCACCGGCGCGCGGCTGCGCTGCGCCTCGCTAACCATGCGGACAATCTGTGCGAGAAGGGTCTCGTTGCCCACACGTTCGGCGCGGATCACAAGTGTGCCCGTACCGTTCACGGTTCCCCCGGTTACGCGGCTGCCGCCGCTTTTCTCAACTGGAATCGGTTCGCCGGTGACGAGCGACTCGTCAACCGAGCTCGAACCATCGATTGCGATTCCGTCGATGGGGATTTTTTCGCCGGGGCGGACGCGGAGCACGTCACCGACAGCGATGTGCTCTACTGGAATGTCGAGTTCGGTTCCATCGGCGCGAACCAGGCGAGCGGTTTTCGGCGAGAGCTTCAGCAGCGCGCGAATGGCTGCTGATGTCCGGCTGCGCGCACGCAATTCGAGTACTTGGCCGAGCAAAACCAGCACCGTGATCACCGCTGCCGCTTCAAAATAAACGGGAACCTGACCACCGGCCAATCGAAATGAAGCCGGGAAGATGCCGGGGAAGAGAACGGCGATCACGCTATAGACGTAGGCTGTGCCGGTGCCGAGCGCGATGAGCGTGAACATGTTCAAGCTGCGATTCACGAGCGAAGCCCATCCGCGCTGGAAGAATGGCCAGCCGCCCCAAATGACAACCGGCGTGGTGAGCAGCAATTGAATCCATTCGATCGCGCGCACCGATAGCACTCGCTGCACGGGCTGTCCGGGAATCAGGTCCGACATTCCAAGCACAAGAACCGGGATCGCGAGCGCGGCGCCGACCCAAAAACGCCGCGTCATCGATACAAGCTCTGGGTTTTCCGGCTCCTCGACTACAGCGGTTCGCGGTTCCAGCGCCATGCCACAGATCGGACAAGAGCCCGGCCGGTCACGAACGATCTCAGGATGCATGGGACACGTGTATTCGATCCGCGTGGCCGGCGCTGACGGAACATCAGGCTCGAGCGACATGCCGCATTTCGGGCACGGGCCTGGGCGATCTTGACGCACCTCCGGGTCCATCGGACAGACGTAAGCGGCTGACTTCGCCGGCGGAGCGACGGTAGGTTTAACGATCGGTACAGAGTTCGCCGCACCTAGTTGAACGAGCGGCGTTGCGTGGCCGGAATCATCTGGTTTCGGATGGAGATATTTTTCGGGATCGGCGCGGAATTTTGCGGCGCAAGAAGCGCAGCAGAAGTGATACGTCTTTCCCGCGTGTTCAGCCTTTGCGGGCGCGCGCTCCGGATCAACCGTCATTCCGCAGACGACATCTCGTTCCATGAGCCACCATTATGCTGGGCTTTTGTATGTGCCGAAAGCAAGAACACGTGGTGGGAATTGGATGCTTCTCCTGCGGCTGAAGAGAGGTTCTTCGACTGCGCGTCCCGGCCTTCGCGCAGAACCAAAAGCGCGGGACGCTTCGCTCCCTTCCTTCGTCAGGGCAGGCAGAATGACGGGCGGGGGAAACGCGAAATGAGTCGCTAGGATCGCGATGCAGCGGCGCGTGCGACGCCTTCGATTTTGCGAATCATTTCGTCAACGGTAAGGATCTGCGCGAATAGGTAGCCGAGCGTAGCGCAGGTGGCCTTTTGAAGCTCCGCAGCGGAAAGGCCGTTCATTGGTGCGGTCGCCGTTCCGTCGCTCAGGAAAATCACGCGGAAATCGCGAACGGCGGCCTCGCGGGCGCTGGTTTCGCAACAGATGTTAGTGGCGATACCGCTGATGATGATCGTATCGATGCCACGGTTGCGAAGGATCAGTTCGAGATCGGTGCCGTGGAATGCACCGAAGCGCGGCTTGTCGAGAAGGATGTCGCGAGGATCAACGGCGAGCCCCTTGTGAAGCGCCGCCGATTCCGATCCCTTGTCGAGAATGCCTTCCTTGGCGTAAGGATTGAAGTCCGCGAGGGTCCCAAGATTGGAGTGGTCCGGCCGAAGGACAACGCTGGCGTGGATAACGAGAATTCCGGCTCTGCGGCAGGCGGCAGCCAGACGGTTCACCCGCTCAACAATGACCAAACCGTCGGGTGCGGCAATGGGAGAGCCTTCTACGAAGCAGTTTTGCAAATCCACGTTCAGAAGAGCCGTACGTTCTGGAATAACTGCATAGTCCACCATGGCGAGCCTCCGTTGGGAAGGATTGTAATGTCAGATGGGCCGGCGGTCGAGAAGAAGGTTTCAGGGCGCCTTCAGCACGGAATTCAGATAAGCCATCATTGTGGGACTGGTCCAATCCTGCGGACCAATGATCTTGCGATCGATGCGCCCCTTGCGGTCGATCACATATGTTTCTGGATACACGGTGGTGCCATAGGAAAGCGCTATCCTCTTTGAAGGATCGAGATAGGTGGGAAAGTTTATGTTGTAAGTCTTCAGAAAATCTTCGTAGCCCGCTCGGGTGTCATCCACGCCCGCGTTAACTCCGAGCACCACGCCGCCTAACGGTGCGATGCGCGACTGCAACTGGTCTAATGCGGGCGCCTCATCGCGGCAAGGTGGACACCAACTGGCCCAGAAATTGAGCACCAC
>DATDMO010000119.1:0-7231 GCA_036518755.1 Candidatus Acidiferrales bacterium
CTGGTGGCGCCCGCCACGAATTTGCCCAGGGGCGTCGAGCTTGTAGTGCTCAACTGATTGTAATAGACCGTCACCGAGTTGCCGTTGAGGTTCGCGACTGCGATGTCCTCGGCGCCATCGGCATTAAAATCCCCGAACGCCACGGATACGGGAGCGTCTCCAGTCGGGTAGTCAGTGCGATTCTGGAACGTTCCATCCCCGTTACCGAGGAAGACGGAGATGGTGTTGTGGCCTCGGTCCGCGACGACAAGGTCGGCGTGGCTATCGCCGTTCAGGTCCCTGGCCGCAAGGGCAGCCGGCGAAGAACCGACCGGGAGCTGGATCAACTCTGGCGCCTGAAAGGTGCCATCGCCATTTCCCTGGAAAATCGAGATGGAGTTGTCGTCCTGGTTGGCCACCGCAAGGTCGAGAAATCCCGTCCCGGTGCTGTCGTGAAAGTTCGCGGCGATCACCGAGACAGGCGCTCTGCCCGTTGGAATATCGATTTTGGGCTGGAAAGTGCCGTCGCCTTTGCCCAGCAGAATCGAAATCGTATTTGCGTCTTTATCGGCAACCGCCAAATCCAGAATGTTGTCGCTATTAGCGGCGGTTGAGCCGTTATTGAACTGCCCGCTGGCAATCCAGACGGGCGTGGTCCCAGTCGCGAAGGTGGTCTGTGCGCCGAATGTACCGTCTCCATTCCCACGCAAGACGGACACCGTGTTGTCGGCCGCATTTGCAAGGATCAAATCGTTGATGCTGTTGCCACGAAGATCGGCCGTGGCCACGAACGCAGGCGTATTCCCGGCGGCATAGTTTGTGAGCGGAGCCGCTACCGACGCAGCGCCGCCGTTGCTGACCCCTGCCGATGTAATGCTCGGCGCAAAAGTTGTAAGGGAGACGGGGATGCGGTCGCCCACAAAAAACGTCGCGGGCTGGCCGTCCTGCGCGCGAAGCAAAATGCGCCGGCCGTGCCGCACAAGCGAGAGCATCTCAGCAAAATTGGCCGCCGCGCCGGGGAGGGTCGCGAGAAACGTCGTCCTGCCTCCGCCGAAGGCAATCACCGGCGGAACCGATGATGACCCGAAAATTTGATTGATCACGTCAATGAGACCCTGGGCGGATTGCGCCGCCTGCTGAATTTGCTGCGAACTAATGGAATAAACTTTCGCCGTTTGAGGCGGCGTGATTCCGAGCTGCCGTGCGCGATTGCGGTCCACCTCGAGAACTTCCATTTCCAGAACCACTTCCCCTGCGGGCTGCTCGAGATTGCCGATTAAGTCCGAGGCCACGGCAATCGCTTGCGGAGAGGCGCGCAAGGTGATGGTGCGGCTGGGTACGTCGAGATCGGAGCGGGTGATGCCGGTGATGTCGCGGACCATTCGCAGCATTTCCGTCATCTGTTCGGGTGTCTCCGAGGACGGAAGCAGAATCGTGCGGACTACCGAAGCGTCGTATTCTTTTCGCTTTTGCGGCGTGTTGTCGGTAACGAAAAAGAGACGCGACGTAAGCGGCCGCCAAAACGTGGCGGTCATATCGCCGAGCAAGCGCGCGGCGGTCGGAAAATCCACATCAGTTACGCGGAAGCGCACCGCTCGCGCATGGAGATCAACGTCGAATGCCGCTTCCACACCGAATTGCGCGGCCAACTGCTGATACGCCCCCCGCGTATCGCCGCGATAATCGAAACTGTGCTTGCCAGGCCGGTATGCAAGGGTGGGCTCGCCCGCAATTTCTGGCTCGTCGATTTCTCGGACTCGCTCCGGCTCCGCAGCCGTCAATTCCACGATGCGTTCCCGCACTGTCTTATTCGAAGGATCGACGGAACTGGCGTCGAGCAGTTCCCTGCGGGCAGCGTCCAGCCGGCCCGAAACTGCGTCGCGTTCAGCGGCGTCCACCTTCTTCTGAACGATTCGGCTCTTCGCAATTGCGAGACGCAGCAGATATTCTTTGGCGTTTGGATCCCACTTTGCCGCGTCGGAGTAAGCGGCAAGAGCGGCGTCCCAATCCAGCCGCTGCTCCGCCCGCAGCCCTTCTTCATACGAGGCTTTCGCCTTTTTCGCGTCAGACTTCGGTCCCTCCCGCGCGACGTCCTTGGCGGGCTTAACTCCGGGTGATTGCGAGCTTGCCGCTGGGGCGGCGACGCAGACCGCCAAACTAGCGACGAATAGTAACAGGTAGAAGCCGTTAGAGATTCGAGTGCGGCGGGGTCTTTGGACCTTGCCGCGATAATCCTGATCGGCCATAGCTAATGTGTGATGCCATTGTACAAAGGAACGCAAATGGCGCGGCTGTAAAGCAGGATGATGTTGCTCAAAGAGCTTGAATTTGGGCTGGCATCCGGATAGACTGGAATTCCTAGTTGCAACTGGTTTACAACTAGAAATCTTATGGTTCCAGCTCTTCTTGTAGCCCTTCGCGAAGGGGTCGAGGCCGCCCTCGTCGTCGGCATTGTACTCGTCTATCTGGATCGCAGCGGACGCCGTGCCCTGAAAAGCTATGCATGGGGAGGAGTTATCCTCGCCTGCGCCGCGAGCGTTGCCGCCGCCCTGCTTCTGCAACGCTGGGCGATCAGCGAAGACGGTTTCGAGGGGCTTCTGATGCTGCTCGCCTCCGCGCTGGTCGTCACCATGATCATATGGATGAACCGGGTGGCGCGCAGCCTGCGAAAAAACATCGAAGCACGCGTGGAGGCTTACGCGCAGCGCTCCACGCGCGCGGCGGGATGGGGCATCGGCGCTTTCGTATTCTTCATGGTTGTGCGCGAGGGCGCCGAACTTGTGCTGATCCTGCGCGCGGTGGAGCTTTCGACTGCGGGCATTCAGGTGTGGATTGGGACGCTGCTGGGGATTGCGATTGCGGTCGGCGTAGGCATTTTCTTCTTCGAAGGAACACTGCGGATTCCGCTGCATCGCTTCTTTCGTGCCACCAGCGTCATTCTGATGGTAATCGCGTTCCAACTGGCGCTCACGGGCGTGCACGAGTTGAGCGAGGCGCAGTGGATATGGTCGAGCAAGGCGGAGATGGCCACCGTCGGGCCGATCGTGCGGAACGAAGTTTTCTTTTTCGTGGTGATTCTCGGAGTGGCCGCGCTGGTGGTGATGCGAGAATGGTTCAGCGCGCGGCGTCCGGCCGAGGACGCCGGCGCCAATCCCGCCGAGCGCCGGCTGCGCGAATGGGAATTTCGGCGCCAGCGACGATGGAGTTTTGCTGCCGCAATCCTGTGCGTGCTGGTGGTTGTATCGCTGGCGGCTGAATTCGCGTACACGCACGCCATGAACGCTCCACAACCGGCGCGGGTGCTGACCGCGCAGAACAACGAAGTCCGGATACCGCTCTCGGAATTGACCGATTCCAGCTTGCACTTTTACACGGCCGAGGTGAACGGCGCCACGATTCGATTCATGGTAATCCACCGGACCAACGGCGATTATGCCACGGCGCTCGATGCCTGCCAGATTTGCGGCCGCGCCGGCTACCGCCAGGAAGGCCAAAACGTGATCTGTAAAAACTGCGGATCCGCAATTTATATTCCTTCGATCGGCGATCGCGGCGGCTGCAATCCGATTCCGGTGAAATCGAGGGTCGCGGGAGGAGAAGTGATCGTCGATCTTTCCGCGCTCGCCGATGCCAACGCGATGATTCACTCCTAGACAATGTTCGCAAGAATCGTAGCCCAATCGTTCGCTCGCAACGCGCGCCGCAAGATTCTGACAGCGTCCGCTCTGGTTGTCGGAATGGCCGTTGCAACGGCGACGCTCACCGTTGCGCTGGAAGTGGGCGACCGGATGGCCCGCGAATTTCGCAGCCTGGGCGCGAACCTGCTGGTTACGCCGCAATCGGATACTTTGCCCGTAGAAATCGGCGGCGTCGATTACCGCCCGGTCGATGAAGGCGCGTACTTGCAAGAAGCTGACCTCAGTAAGCTGAAAACAATTTTCTGGCGCCACAATATTCTCGGATTCACTCCCTTTCTCGATGTGCCCGCATATTTGGGTTCCGGGGCGGCGCAAGCGACTACTGCCGCAACTGTTATCGGCACCTGGTATGAACATGAGGTTCCTGTGCCGGACGAAAACACATTCAAAACCGGCGCGAGCATCACGCATCCGTGGTGGAAAATTCAAGGCCGATGGTTTCAGGACGGCGCACAGGAAGCGGTCGTGGGCGAGGCGCTCGCGGCGAAGCATCCCGATATGCTCGCTATCGGAAAGACGATCTATGTATCCGAGAAGGAAAATTCCGATTCTGCGCGCCCAGTGGTTGTGACTGGAATCGTTTCTACGGGAGACGCCGAAGACAATGCAGTGCTGGTTCCTCTGTCCATCGCGCAGAACCTCTCCGGCCATCCGGGACAGTTTCGGCAGCTTTTTGTGAGCGCGCTGACCAAGCCCGCGGACGCGCTGGCCGATCGCGATCCCAAATCTCTGACACCCACCGAATACGACCGGTGGTTTTGCTCGCCCTACATTTCGTCGATTAGCTACCAGATCGAAGAAGTGCTGCCCGGAACCGACGTGCATGCGATTCGGCGCGTGGCGGATTCCGAGGGCAAGATTCTTTCTCATGTGAGCACGCTGCTGTGGATCGTCACGCTAGCGGCGCTGGTAGGCGCGGGGCTCGCCGTGGCCGCCACTTCGGCCGCCGCCATTCTCGAAAGACGTTTCGAGATCGGCATTATGAAGGCGATCGGCGCGACGAACACGTCCGTCTCGACTCTATTTTTGACGGAGCACTTGACGCTCGCACTCATCGGGGGGGCGATCGGGTTCATCTTTGGCACGGGCATTGCTCGCTTTCTCGGAGCGAGCGTCTTCGGCGTGCCGGCGTCTCCGCGAATCGTCCTTTTGCCAGTCGTTCTGGGACTGGCGGCGCTGGTGGCGCTGGCCGGCGGCTTGGTTCCCTTGCGGCGGGCGGCGCGTTTCGATCCCGCGCCGATCCTGCGGGGCGAATGATGTTCGGCCGCGTCCTCTGGAAATTGTTGTGCGGGAACCGCGGACGCCTCGCGGTGGCACTCGTCGCCGTTACCAGCGGCGCGACGGTAATCGCGGGACTCTTGAATCTCCAGTTCGACATGCGGGAGAAGTTGACGCACGAATTTCGCCTGCTGGGCGCCAATCTGGTGATTTCTCGCAGCGAGACAGCGGGAACGAGCGGCGGAGCCGTGGGCGCACCGGGTTCGCCCGCGTTGACGTATCAAGTGCCCGTACTGGATCAACTCGAGAGACTGCGCACACCCGACGTGGTGGGCGCGGCGCCATTTCTGTACATCGTCGCGCGCAATCAAGATACTCCCGTCGTGGTGGCCGGCACATGGCTCGACCAGCTTCCGAAGCTCGATCCCACATGGAAGATTGATGGCCAGTGGATCGCGTCGCGCGAGGACAGCGCGCAGTGCATCATCGGCCGCAACGCGGCGCAGCAGTTTCAACTTGCGCCCGGCGGCAAAATCACATTGAGCTACCTGGGCCGCAGCGCAATGCTTGGAATCGCCGGCGTAGTTGATGCCGGCGCCGCGGCCGACAATCAAGTTTTCGTAAACCTTAGGGTGGCGCAACAACTTGCAGCGGCGGGCGCGCAAATCGAACTGGTGCAAATGAGCGTGAGCGGGACAGCGGCGAGCATTGGCGACTACGCGGCGAAATTGGCGCGTTCCCTTCCCGGCTACGATGTGCGTCCGATCCGGCAGGTGACGGAAGCCGAGGGTAATCTGCTGCAGCGCACGCGGTTGCTGATTGCGTCGATGGTGGTGCTGATACTTACGCTGACAGCGTTGTGCGTGCTGGCGACGATGGCCGCGCTCGCGATGGAGCGCCGCGCGGACGTCGGACTGATGAAGGCTCTCGGCGGGTCGATGGCGCGCATCG
This sequence comes from Candidatus Acidiferrales bacterium, assembly GCA_036518755.1. GTDB lineage: Bacteria > Acidobacteriota > Terriglobia > Acidiferrales > UBA7541 > Palsa-295. The sequence continues at coordinate 5,847 of DATDMO010000119.1, forward strand.
CGGGATTGTTTCTCGCCGAAGTAGGAGTGCTCGGCGCATTGGGCGGACTGATTGGCTGCATCGCCGGAGTCGCGCTGGCGCGTTGGATGGGCGAGCGCGTATTCGGCGCGTCCATTGCCGCGCGCTGGGAAGTCTTCCCGTTGACGATTGCGATGATGGTGATCGCGTCGATGGCCGGAGCATTGCCGCTGCGCGCGCTGGGAAAGGTGAAGCCCGCGGTAATTCTGCGAGGCGAATAAAGGATCGTGGCGCCGCTGGTACAAATCGAGAATCTGCGCAAAGAGTTCGGGAATGTGCGCGCGCTTGATGGCGTGTCGCTTGACGTGGGCGCGGGGGAATGGATCGCCATCATGGGGCCTTCGGGCTCGGGCAAGACGACGCTGATCAATATTCTCGGTGGGCTGGACACGCCGACATCTGGACGCGCGCTGGTGGACGGCACGGAAGTGGCGCGGCTGGACGAGAGTGGACTGGCTCGCTTTCGCGCCGAGAAGATCGGCTTTATTTTTCAGCAGTTTCACCTGGTCCCTTACCTGACAGCGCTGGAAAACGTGATGTTGGCGCAGTATTTTCACAGCACCACCGATGAGAGCGAAGCGCGACAGGCGCTCGGGCGCGTGGGCCTCTCGGATCGCATCGAGCATTTGCCTGGTCAGCTTTCCGGCGGCGAGCAGCAGCGCGTGGCCGTGGCGCGGGCGCTGATCAATCATCCGAAGCTGGTTCTGGCCGATGAGCCGACCGGAAACCTTGATGAAGCCAACGAGGAAATTGTTTTGCGGCTGCTGCGCGAACTTCATTCCGAAGGCCACACGATTTTGATGGTGACGCATGCGCCGTCCATCGGCGCGCTTGCTGATCGGCGGATCGATTTGGCTCATGGCCGGTTGGCGCAGGTTGTGACCCGCGCTTAGAGAGCTGCATTCAACCCCTCGGCAAATGTGACTGGTAGAGTGTGCACCGATCCTTTGTTTTGAACGAGTTGCGAGGGATTCTACTCGGCTAGACTGTCGATTAGGCCGCCGCGGGTTCGAGCGGTTTTGGCGATGCCTGGTGCGCGGCGGAAGCGTACGCACTGCGGACGCTTTAGGCCGAAGCGGCCTATCTTCGCCGTCAAACGAAATCGTTCTCATAATCACGCAGCCAGAGTAACAAGCCGCGAAAAAATGCAACGGGGAAATGCCTGTGGACTTTCAGAGGCCAGAGGTCAGAGATTAGAGGTTAGAGATTAGAGGTTAGAGATTAGAAGCCGTGAACTCTTGATTCTGAAGTCTCGACTCTGGACTGATTAACTTCTTAGCCCTACCCTGCTTTCCTCTCGCCTTTCTGTTCGAGTCAAATCGCACACGCCGTCATCCTGAGTGGAGTCACGCGGGGTGTTGCCTTTC
>DATDMO010000120.1:0-4354 GCA_036518755.1 Candidatus Acidiferrales bacterium
GCTGGAAATTTACACTGTGCAGTCATTCCCGGCGGAGATGCACGCAAAAACGATCGAGGCGATTGCGCAATTTGTTGCTCCGAACGGGTCGCTACTGGTGATTGCTCGCGGGCGCGAGGAGGGAGGCGCAGAGGGAAAAGGCCCGCCTTGGCCTTTGGCGCGGGACGAATTCAACGGCTTTCTGCGCGCGGGCTTGAAAGAAGAATCCTTCGAGGATTACGCCGAACCCGAGCCGCCATGGGTTCGGCGATTCCGAGCGCTCTATCGGCGACCCTGAACTCGCTGCCCGAGGCCGATGCCTCGGTTTGGTATACTGGATTTCAGCGATCCGCTTCCGTTCCAAGAGGCGAATTCCACCGAACGGTCCCGGCTAAAAACCAATTTCGCATGCCTGCTAAAAGCCCAAAACGGCTCTTCCTGGTTGACGCGATGGGGTACATCTTTCGCGCGTTCTTTGCGCCGATGGACCGGCTGCAAACCACCTCGGGCATCCCCACGAAGGTACCGTTCCTATTTGCGACAATGATGCGGCGGCTGCTGAACAATCCGTCGCTGCGGCCGGATTTTGTGGCGGTTGTTTTCGACGTTTCAGCGCCCACGTTTCGCGATGAGATTTTTGCCGCTTATAAGGCGCAACGGCCGCCGATGCCGGACGATCTTTCGATCCAGATTCCGTTTGTGCGGCGTTACTGCGAAGCGATGCGTTTGCCGATCCTGGAATATCCGGGGTACGAAGCGGACGACGTGATCGGCTCGCTCGCGCTGCAGGCAGAGAAAGAAGACCTCGATGTTTACATCATCACCAGCGACAAGGACCTGATGCAATTGGTGCACGAGCGGGTGCGGCTGCTGAATCCCGCGAAGAACGACTTGATCGTGGACGAGAAGAAAGTTGAAGAGATCATGGGCGTCCCGCCGGGGAAAGTGGCGGACGTGATGGCGCTGATGGGCGATTCGATAGATAACATTCCCGGCGCGCGAGATCCCAACGACAAGCCCGCTCCGGGTGAGCGCCGAAAAGCGGGGATTGGGGAAGTAGGCGCGCGACAGTTGATCCAGCAATTCGGCAGCGCCGAGGAGGCCGTGGCACGCGCGGCGGAAGTGAAACGGGCGAGCTATCGCGAGGCGCTCGAAAAATGCGGAGAATTCGTGCGCCTGAGCAAGCAATTGGCGAAGATTCCGACCGACGCTCCGGTACCGCTCTCACTGGAGGCCCTGCGACTGCAAGAGCCGGACGCGATCGCGTTGCGGGCGCTTTACGCGGAACTTGGGTTTACGTCGCTGCTGAAGGAAGTGGCTGTGCCGGTCGAATCTCGCGTGACGGACTACGCTGCACTGGAATCGCCCGCGGCGCTGCGAGAATTTGCGAGTGGCACTTCGGCGGGATCCGATGCAGCGGTTTGGCTGGCGCTGGATTCCGAGGAGCCGGACGACGAAGGCTTCGGCACGCGGGTGGCGGGCGTCGAGATGTCCGTGAAAACCGACGTGGCGCGCACGGCTATGAACGATGCCGAAAACAACATGCTCGGCGCGATGCGTGACTGGCTACGGGATGCGAGTCGCTCAAAGGTGGTTCATGACCCGAAACTTTTTCATCTGCTGACCTCCGGCGGCTCGGCCAACGGCGCCAAACCAGTTGCTGGAATCAGACATGCCACCATGCTCTACTCCTACCTTCTTCGCCCCACGACGGCGAATCACGCTTTTGCGGAGGTGGTGCTGCGCCATCTGAACCGGACGCTCTCGGGAGCGCCGGGAGAGCACGCGGATTTTCTGCTGCGGCTTGCGCCCGTGCTTCGTGCGGAAGTGGAAAAGCAAGGACTGGTGGACGTCTACGAGAAGATCGATTTGCCGCTCGCGCCGGTCCTGGCGCGCATGGAAGCCGCCGGCGTGCGCGTGGATCGGAAAGAGTTGGAGATTATTTCCGCGAAGGCGGAGGAAGAGATCACGCTGCTCGAAAAATCCATTTATGGGCTGGCGGGTTTTGAATTCAAGATCAACTCGCCGCAGCAACTTGCCGAGGTGCTCTTTGACAAGTTGAATCTGCAAGCGCCGCGCCGAAGCCGCGCAAAGTCGCGATCGACGGCGGCCGAGGTGCTGGAGGAACTCGCACTGATACACGAATTGCCCCGAAAGATTCTCGAATACCGGGAGCTTGCCAAGTTGAAGTCCACGTATGCGGACGCCTTGCCGCGATTGATCAACGCCGAGACTGGCCGGCTGCACACCCGCTTCAGCCAGACAGGGACGGCCACGGGGCGGCTCAGCTCGTCCAATCCAAATTTGCAAAACATTCCGATACGCACGGAACTTGGCCGCGAGATACGCGCGGCATTCATCGCTTCACCGAGCAATCTGCTGCTTTCCGCAGACTATTCACAAATCGAACTGCGTATTTTGGCACATCTCTCCGGTGATTCGATTCTTGTGGACTCTTTCCGGCGCGGCGAGGACATTCATTCGCGCACGGCGCAGGAGGTTTTCGGTGTCCCACCCTTGGCGCAAACACGGGAGCACCGCCGGGTGGCCAAAGTAATCAATTTCGGAGTGATTTACGGGCTTTCGCCGTTTGGTTTGGCGCAAGAGCTGGGGATTGACACCAAGGAAGCCGCGAAATGGATCAACGCATATTTTGAAACATACAGCGGCGTGAAGAAATATCTCGACGGGCAGATCGCGGAGGTCCGCAGGACTGGATTTACCAGAACGCTTTTCGGGCGCATCCGCCCGATTCCGGAAATCAATTCGCCGCAGCCGAACTTGCGCAACTTCGCCGAACGCACGGCGATGAACACTCCGATGCAAGGCGCGGCAGCCGACCTGATCAAGCTGGCTATGATCGAACTCGATCGCCGTCTGGCTGGAGAGTTCGAGGCGCGGATGATTCTACAGGTGCACGACGAACTGCTCTTTGAGGCTCCCGAAGGGGAAATCCCGCGACTCAGAAATCTCGTGAAGGAAGTGATGGAGGGCGTATATAAATTGCGCGTCCCTCTGCTGGTGGAAAGCAAGGCGGGTCCCAACTGGCGCGACATGAAGTGATCCGGTCTTACAATCCTCACAATTTTGCGAGTGAATCTTCGAACGGCGGGCGGGCGACGCCGCGTTCGGTGATAATTGCGGCGATATAGCGCGCGGGAGTGACATCGAAGGCAGGATGCGCGGCGCGGACGTCCGGTGAAATGCGCAGACCGGCAAGGTGCGTGACTTCTTCCTCGGAGCGTTCCTCGATGGGAATTTGCTCGCCTGACGCGAGGGAGAGGTCGAGCGTCGAAATCGGCGCAGCCACATAAAACGGGACTTTATTTTCTTTCGCGAGCACTGCGATGCCGTACGTTCCGATTTTGTTCGCTGTGTCGCCGTTGCGCGCGATCCTATCGGCGCCCACGACCACAGCTCCTACGCCGCCGGTTCTCAAGAAGTGGCCGACCATGTTGTCCGTGATGAGCGTGAGGGGAATGCGGTCCTGATGCAACTCCCAGGCAGTGAGCCGGGATCCCTGCAAATACGGCCGCGTTTCGGGAACCAGCACTTCGATTCGATAACCGCCCTCGACGGCCATTCGAATCACGCCGAGGGCTGTGCCGATTCCGCCGGTTGCCAGAGCGCCGGCATTGCATTGCGTCATCACGCGGCCGGCCTTGGGCATTAGTTCCGCGCCGAAGCGGCCGATGCGCTCGTCGGCTTCACGGCGTTCCTGGTGAAGGATTCGGGCCTCTTCGACAAGAGCCGCGCGGATGCCAGCAAGAGCTTTCGGATCGTCGTTTGCGGCGCCGGCGGCGAGTTCATCGAAGCGACGCTTGAATCGCTCGACGGCCCAGAACAGATCGACGGCGGTGGGGCGGGTGCGCGAAATCGTGTCGCAAATCGTGGTGAATTGCGAGCGCATGTCCACGAGGGTGGCCGCATCGGAACGCTGGACGCCAAGGGCAATACCCATCGCGGCGGCGACGCCAATTGCGGGTGCTCCGCGAATGACCATGTCTTTGATGGCCTTGGCGACGTCGCGGTAATCGGTATAAGTGTGATAGACAACCTCTCCCGGCAATCGACGCTGGTCGAGCATGACCACACCTTTTGAGCTCCATTCGATGGGTTCAACCGTACGCAATGAATTGGCTCCGCTTCGAAATGCGCTTGCCGCGAGGAAGCGCGCTTCAAGGGCCGGGATGGAGAACCCGGAGCCCGTGAGTCCCTATAAGAAAAGCAACGGAAATAAAAGAATTGTAGCTTACGTGGAGCAAGTAGCTGCCGAGCACCGTCCGCGTGACGGCGCGCACGTACGTGAAGACGATGCCCACGAGAATGAGCAATCCGATTTGCACCCAGCCGCCCCAGAGCTGGGGCGCGTGGA
>DATDMO010000121.1:0-6678 GCA_036518755.1 Candidatus Acidiferrales bacterium
GCTTTGTCGGCCGACTCCGTATAAATCACGCCGCCAAATTCGATTCGTTTTTCATCGGTTCCGGGAGCCGAGACCGTTTCATTCTTCTTTTGGTTCGCGACGATTCCCACGGACCACCCGCCGATCCGCGCGTAACCGCACAGCACCGTCTGCCCTCGCTCCGCGCGGTACTCCTCGAATCTGCTTCCGTCCACGATTCGCGCGATGATTTCGCGCGTGTCGTACTGCTTCGAAGGGTCAGCGGAAAAAATGCCGTAGATTTCCTCTGGCGGGTATGCGGGCGGCTCCGCCCGTATGTGGTCAAACGGCGCTCCGCGCGAATGCCCCATCTTGTCGACCAAAGCGCGTATGCGTTCGATGCACGCTTCATCATTCGGCTCCCGAAAATCGGCGGTGCCGCTGATTTGCGCGTGCACCCGCGCGCCGCCCAGCTCCTCGAGCGAAACCTTCTGCCCAATGGCGGTCTGCACCAGCGCGGGCCCGGCGAGAAAAAGGCCGCTGCCCTCCGTCATCAACACGTGATCGCACATCACCGGCAGATACGCGCCTCCCGCCACGCACAGCCCCATGATCGCCGCAATTTGGGGAATACCCATCGCGCTCATCACTGCGTTGTTGCGGAAAACACGCCCGAAATCGTCCGTATCGGGGAAAACATCCTCTTGTAATGGCAAAAAAACGCCCGCGGAGTCCACTAAGTAAATCGTCGGAACGCGATTTTCGATGGCGATATTCTGCGCGCGGATTACTTTTTTCGCCGTCATCGGAAAGAACGCTCCGGCCTTCACCGTCGCGTCATTCGCGATAATCATCACGCGGCGTCCTGCCACGTTGGCTAGCCCGGTGACCGTTCCCGCCGCCGGAGCGCCTCCCCACTCCGCATACATCTCGAATGCAGCATAGATTCCCAGCTCGAAAAAAAACGTTCCCGGATCGATCAGCCTGGCGATTCGCTCGCGGGCAGTCAGTCGATTCTTTTTGTGCTGTCCTTCGATGGCTTTCGCGCCGCCGCCCTGGCGGATTTTTTCTTCCTCGTTTTTGATTTCCGCGACGCGGTCAATCATCTCGCGGCTGTTTTTTTGGAAGGCGGGCGTTTTCGGATCGACGCCGGTCGGGATCACGGTTCCAGCCACCGGCGTGGTTTCGTGGCTCAACTCTTTCCGCGAGGCCACTAGATCCCTTGCCTTGCCGCGGCGCGCTCGCGGATGAAATCGATGATGGCTTTCGTGGTGGTGCCTGGAAGGAAGACTTCGGCGATGCCCGCCTGCTTCAGCGCGGGAATATCCGCGTCCGGAATGATGCCGCCGATCAATACGGTCACGTCATTCATACCCTTCGCCCGCAGAAGCTCCATCAGGCGCGAACAAATCGTATTGTGCGCGCCGGAAAGAATCGAAAGCCCGATCACGTCCACATCTTCCTGCAACGCAGCGGACGCAATCATCTCCGGCGTTTGACGCAACCCGGTATAAATCACTTCCATTCCCGCGTCGCGCAGCGCTCGCGCGATCACTTTCGCGCCGCGGTCATGGCCATCGAGGCCGGGCTTGGCGATCAACACGCGTATTTTCTTTTCCGGCATTGGTGCTTATTGTGCCCTGAATCTCTCAATTCTAGCAGGCGTTTTCGCTTTTCAGCGCGGAAGCTTTTCCGTAGAATCCTTAATTGCCCCGGTGCCGAGGTAGCTCACCGGTAGAGCGCGGCCCTGAAAAGGCCGGCGTAGGCAGTTCAACTCTGCCCCTCGGCACCATCCCAACTCAGCTTCCGGGGGGGTCGGCTCCGTTCGTTTCCCGAAGTATCTTTCGAAAAGCCCTTTGGTGTATAAGTGTGCCCGTCCCTGCGGCAACCCGTGCCTCGAACACATCCGGGGCAGGCTCGAGCCGCACCTAACAAGAGGAGGATTTGTGGGCAACATGAACGGCATCTACAATCTCGCGTTCTTGATCGGACGTATCTTCGTCGGCGGATTTTTCATCATCGCGGGCATCAATCACTTTGCCAATCATGGCATGATGACCGGCTACGCCAAGATGAAAGGCACTCCCGCGCCTGCGGTCGCCGTAGCCGGCAGCGGACTCTTGCTCCTGCTCGGCGGCTTGAGCCTGCTGCTCGGTTTTCACCCCACGATCGGCGTGATTTTGCTCGCGATTTTCCTGATACCCACTTCGTTCATGATTCACAACTTCTGGGCGGTCCAGGATCCGCAAGCCAAGATGAACGATATGGTGAATTTCGAAAAGAATATCGCCATTCTCGGCTTTCTCTTGATGACGCTGCTCATCGCGCGTCCTTGGCCCATGAGCCTCGGCCGCTAGCTTCAGCCCTTCAAGCGCTAGCTTCACTTGTAACGCCACCCTTCAGGGTGGCGCCTTGTTCCGTTGCGTCGGAGTTCAGCTCGGCACGCTTACCTCACCGCGGTGAAGCGCGGGCCTTCAGGCCCGCGAAAGGCTCACGCCATCAACTGCGCTCTAGTCCGGACGGCTGGCACAGCGTTCGCATTTTCCCCTCCAGCCCCGAGCCTCCAGCCTCTAGTGTGATGCCAATCACTGCGAAGCCCCTCCATCGCAGAGTAATAGCGACAGAAGTGAAAAAGAGTTCTGCCGGAAAAAGCTCGATCGCCCACCGTGGCATCGCCAACAAAGGAGCAAGAGGTTTGTGAGACACACGCGGATCATCGTCACCCACTATGGCGGGCCCGATGCACTACGCGTGGTTGAAGAGGAGTGCCCCGACCCAACCGATGGTGAAGCGCGGGTGCGAGTATTGGCCGCGGGCGTCTCCTTGCCCGACGTAATGGCGCGCGAGGGCGTTCATCCCGAAACGCCCCCAGTACCCTTCACGCCAGGGTGGGATCTGGTTGGCGTAGTGGATCGGCTCGGCCGCGGTGTCTCCGGAATCGAACTAGGCCAGATAGTTGCCGCGCTGCCGATCCACGGTGCGTACGCGGAGTTCGTCTGCCTGCCGCAGCGTGAATTGGTTCCGGTGCCATCTGGGTTGGACGCCGCCGAGGCTGTCAGCCTTGTCCTGAACTACGTCACGGCCTACCAGATGCTGCATCGTTCCGCTAATGTCACACCGGGCCGGCGCGTATTGATCCACGGCGCGGCAGGTGGAGTTGGCACCGCACTCTTGCAGCTCGGGCGCCTCGCCGGGCTGGAGATGTACGGTACCTGTTCATCGCGAGGGGCATCGACCGTTTCCGATCTGGGCGGTGTCCCAATCGATTACCGGCATCAGGACTTCGTGAAAGAAATTCACCGCCTCACGAACGAGGGCGTCGACGTCGTCTTTGACCCCATCGGTGGTTCTCATCTCTGGAATTCTCGCAAGGCTCTTCGTCCCGGCGGGAGGGTGGTGGGCTACGGCCTTAGGTCCTCGCTGCGTGGGAAGGGATTGACTTCAGGTCGCCCGGGTAGTCGTGAACGCTTCCGTGGGACTGCTCTCTTCGGGTTGTACATCGCCGGCGGCTGGCTTCTCCCCGGCCGGAAACGGGTGGTTCCCTACAGCATCCAGACGCTCAAACGGCTGAAACCGGAATTCTTTCGACAGGATTTGATCGCCCTGTTCGAACTCCTTCACCAGCAAAAGATCAAGCCGCTAATCGCGCAGCGATTTCCTCTCGCCCAGGCAAGATACGCCCACGAGTTGATCGAGAAGGGAGGCGTAACCGGCAAGATCGTGCTCCTCGGTGGAAGCGCGGGCCTTTAAGCCCGCGAAAGGCTCTCGCCATCAAAAGTGTCCTCCAGCCCCGGACGGTACTGCCCTTGTTGTACGGGCTCAACGTGGGTTTTTCTTGCCGTCTCTAGCGTCCAGCTTCCAGCCTCCAGCCTCTGGAACGTAGCTCCGGGTCGCTGAGTTTTTTCGACCCGGCAGCCTTGCCCTTCTTGCAAGGACTTCAACGTAGCGCCGCGCCCTTCAGCGCGGCACTCGGGGCTTTCCTCGTGGGCGTCGCTGTCATTTCGAGTGAAGTGCGTCGTCCTTTGCTTCCGTTCGCGCGTTTGGCGAACGTCGGTGCACGCAGCCGGGGAATCTCTCTTCGTTGCGTGGGTTCTCTCGCCGTCTCCAGCCTCCAACCTCTAACCTCCAACCTCCGGTGATTTTTCTTCTGCGCGAAGCGCCGGGACACAGGACAGGGCTCCAGGTCGACGGTTAGTCGAGCCTGGGAGATCAGTCCAAGAACCCTCTTGGATGTAACATACATACCGGCGCTCGCCCTGATCGGGCTCAAGGAGCACACCAACATGAAGCCAAAGAACACCATCTGCCTCTGGTTCGATAAAGACGCGCATGAAGCGGCGCGCTTCTACGCCGCCACCTTTCCGGATAGCAAAGTAACCGCGGTTCACCAGGCTCCCGGTGACTATCCGGGCGGCAAGAAGGGCGATGTGCTCACGGTGGAGTTCACCGTCCTGGGCATTCCCTGTCTCGGTCTCAACGGCGGCCCGGCGTTCAAGCACACCGAGGCCTTTTCCTTCCAGGTCGCCACCGACAATCAGGAAGAGACGGACCGTTACTGGAACGCGATCGTCGGCAATGGCGGGAAGGAAGACCAGTGCGGTTGGTGCAAGGACCGCTGGGGCATCTCCTGGCAGATCACCCCGCGCGCGCTCACCGATGCGCTTGCGGCTGGCGGCGGTGAGGCCAAGCGTGTCTTCGAGGCCATGATGCCGATGAAGAAGATCGATATCGCCGCCATCAATGCCGCGCGCCGAGGCTGACGTTCTACCTTCCGGCCTCTCGCCTCCAGCCTCCACAACGATTACTTCGGTGTCACATGGATCAAGGCGCCGGGGTCAGCGTCTTCCAGCATCCAGAGTGAGCCATCGGGAGCTTCTTCCACATCGCGGATGCGTTTGCCGATGGTCCAGCGTTCGGCAGGCTTGGCGCCGCCATGCCCGTCAAAAATAATGCGGCTGAGCGACCTGGTTCCCAGGCCACTGACGAAGCCGCTGCCGTTCCATTGCGGAAAGGTTTGCGTGCCCGTGTAGAACATCAGATTGCCTGGCGCGATCACTGGCACCCAATAGAGCACTGGTTTTGCCAAGTCCGGCCGCGTGTCGGGGCTAGGAATGGGCACGCCGTCATAGTTCACTCCGTAGGAAACGAGCGGCCAACCGTAATTCTTGCCTTTCTCGACCAGGTTCAGTTCGTCGCCTCCGCGCGGACCATGCTCGACCTCCCACAATTCTCCAGCGGGCGAAAACGCCAAACCGTACGGCGTGCGGATACCGCTGGCCCAAGTCTCCGCCGGCGTCATGTTCGGACCGGTAAAGGTATACATGCTTACCACCTTCGCGGTCTTGGCATCTTCCGTGTCCTTGGGCGGATCGATCAGGGGAATCGTGGACGCGCCCGTTTTGCCGTAGTTGGGATTGTCACGAGCGGGTTTGCCGTCCAGAGTCAGGTGCAGGACCTTCCCCTCTGGCTGATTGGGATCTTGGGCCGGAGTGAAGCGCTGGCGATCGCCCACCGTCATGAACAAAGACTGGCCGTCCGGCGCGAACGCTATCTGCGCGCCTTCTTGGCCGCCCATGCCCTTCGGCAACTGGCGCCACAGCACCTCGACGTCTGTCAGTCTGGTTGCCTTGTCCGTGATGCTCAGCTTCGCGCGGGCCAGCGTCAAGCCACAACCGTAATCACCCGGCTCGCAGTACGTGAGATAGATGGTCTGGTCGGTGGCGTAGTGCGGTGAAAGGAAGACGCCCAGCATGCCGTTCTGCCCCTCCCAATAGACCGCGGGGGTATGGCCCACCAGAGTTTTGTCTCCCTGCTGAGTCACCAGCCAAATCGGCCCAATCTTTTCCGTGATCAGCATGCGGCCGTCGGGCAGAAAAGCGATCCGCCAGGGCAGCTCAAAGTTGGCCACCGTCGTCATGTTGAACGGCAGCTCGGCCTCGGGCTGCTGTGCGCCGATATTCACTTGGCCCCAAGCCGCTGTCGTCGCCAGGGTGAAAAACAATACCGTCTTCACCAATTTCATCGTGCGCTTCTCCCGATTTTTCGCTGCTTCTTCGGCGCCCGGGCGTGACCGATCCGCGTCGTCGTGATTCGCTACGCAGCGATGGATTTGTGCGACGTAATTGCTACCAGACGCGCATTCCAAACGCAACGGGAACTTGCACGGAAAGAATCTACATGTAGCGCCATCCTTTCAGGGTGGCATCTTTCTCGCCGTCTCTAGCTTCCAACCTCCAACCTCTAGCTCTTCGCCGACACTTCCAGCCCGCCCGCAAACGGAAGCGTCATCGTGACAAAGCCGTTGGCTGGATCGTTGAGGAAATCGAAATACTCGCGATACGCCTTCCGAAATCTTGCCGTGTTGTCGCAGACAACCATGGCGCCCGCCCTCATACGCGGCGCCACGCGTTCGAGCGCCGGCCGTGCCATCGGAACCCAGATGTCAATCAGCATGAAATCAACCGGACACTCGATGTGCTTGAGCGTTTCGCGCAGGTCGCCCTCGCGCAGGTCGACAAATTCCGCCACGCCTGCAGCGGCGAAATTCTCGCGGGCGGCTTTCACCTTCGCGGGCTCATGCTCGGTGCCGATCACCACGCCGCGCGGCTCATCCCCGCGCGCATTGTCGCGCACAGCCGCTGCCAGATAAATGGTCGAAACGCCAAATGACGTGCCTGCTTCCACCACGCATCGCGCCTTCAGCGCGCGGCAAAGCGTGTA
>DATDMO010000122.1:0-23190 GCA_036518755.1 Candidatus Acidiferrales bacterium
CCACGCGGCCGGCTTGCGCGATCGGCGTGTCCTGCTCAAACATCAGCGCGCCCACCGCAAAATCCTCGAGCGCCTTGTTGAGCGCGGCGACGCCGCCCGATTCTTCCGCGTACATGGCTTCGGCATAGCGCGAAAGCCCGTCGGTGATCCACACGTCGGACGCGGTGGCGGGCAGGACTTGGTAGCCCCACCACTGTCCGGCGGCGAGTTGGGCGAGCAAGCGATCATTCACCCTGGGAGTCCATTCGCGAGAGCTGATCAGCAGAAGCCCTGGCGCCGAATATCCGGGAAGCGAGCCATCCGGCATTTCCGCGACGGTGATGTTGGGCTGGGTTGCGAAGGCGCCGAAGGTTTCGGAGAAATAGCCCATGATCTGCGCGAGGGCGTTTCCATATGGCGCGGCAGTGGAGGCGTGAGCGGGCTGCGTGTAGAACGCGAATTGATCGCCTTGCGCGGAGACCGGCGAAAATTGCAGATTGCCGGCCACGAAGGAACCTACCGGGCCCGGTTGGTCGCAGTGAAAAACGTAAGACGATTGGCTTTGAGCGCCGATACCGATGCCGGGGTGCGCAACCGGGGGATCGGCCTTGCCGGTGCCGGCAACGGTGAAGGTGCTGGGGACGATCACGTTGAACGTGCCGGTGTAACGATTCGACGGAAAATTGGTGAGCGGAAACCAGCGGGCGGGAAGCAGGAGATAGGCCGAGGTTTTGTCAACCGAGGCGAAGCGAACACCCCTGGTGGGGCTATCATCCGCGCTCGAAACCGGCCCGTTGTACTCGAAGGTGACGGTGACCTGCTTTCCCGGCGTTGCCGCGCCCGGAAGCTCCACAGTCAGGAGCAGAGGGGAACGATTGTCCCGGCCGAAATTCAGAGCGGCTCCATCAGCGGACTTCACGGAAGTGACTCGCAAATCCGGATGCAGCTCGACGAGGAGCGTTTTTGCGACTTGATCGGCGACGAAGTCCACCTTGGCTTGCGCCTGGATTGTCTGATCATTCGGATTGACGATCACTTCGACGTCGTAATTTGTTGCGCGAAAAGGAAACCCGCGCGGGGCTTGCGCCGCGGCGACGGACGCCGCTAGAAGAGACAACACCAGAGTAGCCGTCAATTGATACGCTCTGAGCAAGCGGGTTCCTCTCCGGAAGCGGCGATTTAGCTTCAGCTTATTTTAAGATACCAGATAAGTACCCATAGTTGCCCGCGGGCCGAACGGATTTACAGCATCCGGGCGAAAATATCCGCGGCTCGTTCGATGGCGCCGCCGGAGCCGAGCTTGGCGCGTACTTCGGCGAGTCCCGTTTTCATCTCATCGCGGGTTTCGAGCGATTCCAGAATATAGCGGACTTCGGCGGCGACGGCGCGCGGCGTGAAATCGTCTTGAATCAGCTCGGGTACCACGCGGCGCCCTGCAACCAAATTGACCATGCTGAAAAATGGCGTGCGGACCATTCGCCGAAGGATCGCGGCCGTCGTCTTGGCGACGCGGTAGACGACGACCATCGGCGTGCCCAAAAGCGCCGCCTCGATGGTGGCTGTGCCGCTGGCCACGATGGCGCAATCGGCGGCGGACAAGGCGTCGTAAGCAGCGCCCCTTATTCGCTTGATGTTTGTGCCAGGGCGATTGCCGTAGCGGGCGAAAAGGCTATCATCCAGGCCGGGCGCTACCGCGTGAACGAACTGCAAGCCGCCCAGTGGCTTCATGTCGCGTGCCAGAAGTTCGCAGGCATCGAGGACCAGCGGATAATTTCGCGCGATTTCGTTTCGGCGGCTTCCGGGAAGAAGCGCAACAATCGGGCGCTCCGGATCAATCTCGTGGAGCGCCGCAAATTCCTCGCGGTTCATGGTTGGCCGGACCACGTCCGCAAGGGGATGCCCGACAAAGTCCACCGGCACCCCGGCATCGCGGTAAATTTTCTCCTCGAACGGGAAGATAACGACGATGCGATTCACCAGACGTTTGACAATGCGGATGCGTCCGGCTCGCCACGCCCATACTTGCGGCCCGATGAAATAGCCAACTGGGATGCGAGCATTTTTCAAGCGCCTGGCTACACCGAGGTGCGTGCCCGGCGAGTCGACAAGTATCGCGAGGGAGGCGCGCCGGCGAGAGGCTTCCGCCGCCAGCTTGCGCTGCACGCGCACGACGGATGGAATCTTGTGGAGCACTTCGGAGATGCCGACAACTGCAACCTCGTGATAGTCGGCAATCAGTTCGACGCCGGCCTCGGCCATGCGAGGGCCGCCCATGCCGAAGAGCTGCGCGCCAGTGCGTTCGCGCAGCGCGGTTGCCAGGCGCGCCGCATACATGTCGCTCGATGCTTCACCGGCGGAGATGAGGACACGGGGCGGCGTCATGCGAATGTGCTGGGCGCGCTGCGTGCGCCATCAATCATCAGCGGGCAAGGGCTGAGAGAATCCGGAGAACGCAGCCCCCGCTAGCGGCGCTGGAATTTCCTGCTCCTTGTATTGGAGCTGGTAGAGGCGATAGTAGATGCCGTGAAGGGCAAGCAGTTCCTGGTGCGAGCCTTGTTCGCGCAGGCGCCCTTTGTGGAATACGAGTATGCGATGGGCGTGCTGGATGGTGCTGAGGCGGTGCGCGATCACGATGGCGGTGCGCCCAGTGAGCAAGCGATCGAGAGCTTCGCGGATGAGAAGCTCGGTCTTCGTGTCGACGCTCGACGTGGCTTCGTCGAGGATCAGGAACTTCGGATCGTGCGCGAGGGCGCGGGCAAAGCTGACCAACTGGCGCTGGCCGACCGAAAGAGTCCCGCCGCGTTCGGTGACTGGCGTGGCCACTCCCTGCGGCAGAGACTCAAGAAGAGGCCCGAGCCCGACTTCCCTGAGGGCTCGCTCCGTGACCGGGCGGTCGATTGTTTCCGTGCCCAGGCGGACATTCGATTCGAGCGTGCCGGTGAAAAGGAAGGGGTCCTGGAGAACGATTCCGAACATCAGGCGCAGTTGCTGCAAGTCGATCTCCCGAATATCCACGCCGTCGAGGAGAATCTGGCCGCGTTGGATATCGTAGAAGCGTAGCAGGAGCTGAATGATGGTGGTCTTGCCAGCGCCGGTGTGGCCAACGATGGCCAGGTTTTGGCCGGATTCCACGCGGAAGGAAACATCGCGCAGGACCCAGTCTTCCTCTTTCGGCGCCACTCCCCCGCGATACGCGAACCAAACGTTGCGGAACTCAATCTCCCCGCGCGGCGCAGGCAAGGAGCGGGTGCGGCTGGCTGAACCGACGGTGATCGGCTCGTCGAGGAGTTGAAAGATGCGTTCGGAGGCCGCCATGGCAGCCTGCAGAATATTGAATTTCTCACTCAAATCCTGAATGGGCCTGAAGAAGCTCTGGGCGTACATCATGAACGAGATGAGAACTCCGACGGCGATTGTCCCGCCAATGACGCGCACGCCAGCGACCCAAAAGAGCAGAGCGATTCCGCCCATGCTCAGAAACTCGACGGCTGGAAAGAAATAGGCGAAGGCGTTGATCGCGTCTTTATACGCTTCCATATAAGCGAGGTTCAGCTTGGCGAATTGCCTTCGGGCCTTTGGTTCGCGATTGAATAGCTGCACGACGGCCATGCCGCTGATGTGTTCGTTCAGGAAGCCGTTGATGCGGGCGATAGAAGTGCGGATGCCGCGATTTGCGCCGCGAACGTGATTGCGGAAAACGTAAGTGAGCAGCACCATCAGTGGAAGGGGCGAAAGGGTGGCGAGGGCAAGCATCGGATGCCACCACAAAAGAAAGATCGCCATGCCGAAGAGTTGCACGAAATCGTTGAGCATGGCGACCACGCCCGAGGCGAAGAGGTCGTTGAGCGCATCCACGTCGGTCGTGCAACGCGTCACCAGCCGCCCTACTGGGCTGCGGTCGAAGAAGCTCATCGGGAGGCGTTGGAGATGCTGAAAGATCTCCTTGCGCAGGTCGTACATGGTTTCCTGTCCGACCGATTGCATGATGCGGACCTGCACATATTGAATGCCAAAACTCGCGAGCAACGTCCCCAAATAGGCAGCCACCATCCATACGACGCCGATCAACGCCGCGTTTCTCGTAATTGAATGCTGAAAGCCAGGATCGATATAGTGATCGACCGCGATATGAAAGAGGTAAGGTCCCACGATGCCCATGCCGGCAAAAGCGAACGTCATGGACAAAGCGATCACGACTTGCCAGCGGTACGGCCACATGTACTTCATCAGGCGCCGCGTGATCTGCGTGTCGTAGATCTTGCCTAGTTTTTCTTCTTCGCGAAAATCGCTCATTCGCGTTCCAATTCTTCTTCGAGAAGCTGCTTCTGATAAAGATCGGCGTAGTAGCCGCCGAGCGCCAGCAGACTCTCATGGGTGCCGCGCTCGATGATGCGGCCTTCGCGCAGGACGATGATTTGATCCGCGTCCTTCACCGTCGAGATTCGATGCGCGATCAGGATGGTAGTTCGCTGGCGCATCACGTCTCGCAAGCGGCGAAGGATGCGTTCTTCGGTGTCGGTATCGACGCTGGAAAGCGAGTCGTCCAGAACGAGAATTCGCGGCTGGCGTAGAATCGCGCGGGCCAGCGAAGTGCGCTGCTTTTGTCCGCCGGAAAGCGTGATGCCGCGCTCGCCGACCATGGTTTCGAAGCGCTGAGGGAAGCTTTGAATTTCACCCGAAATACCGGCGATTTCGGCGGCTTCCAACACCTCTTCTTCGATGGATTCCTCCACACCAAAAGCAATATTGCCGCCTACCGTTTCGCTGAAGAGAAAAGTATCTTGCGGCACGTATCCGATCGCGCGACGAAGTGAATCGAGCGGATACTCGCGAATGGACCGACCGTCGAGGAAGAGCGTATCGGGCGGGGCCTCCCACAAACGAGCGATCAACGCGGCGAGAGTGGATTTCCCGCTTCCTGTGGGCCCGACAATGGCGAGTGTCGAACCCGCGGGGATATGCAGGCTAATATCATGAAGAACGGTTGGATTGGCGGCCGCGTCTGAGCCGGATGGGTAAGCGAAGTTTAGGTGGCGGAATTCGATTTCGCCGCGAATCGAATCCCTCGATCCGACACTAACCTGCCCTGCGAGAGCCTCGCCTTGACCATTTCCGCTGGCCGCTGTGGCCGCGGACTCGTACTGCGAAAGGGTATTGTTCCGGATGCTGGGGCTAGCTCTCAAAATATAATTGAGGCGCCCCATTGAAGCCGCGCCCCGCTGGAAAATATTCGTAACGAATCCAATCGCGATCATCGGGAATATCAGCTGGACCAAGAACGCGTAAAAAGACAGAAACGTTCCAAGTGACACTTTGTGATCGGTAACCTCCATGCCCCCCAAACCAAGCAAGATGACTACCGTCAGGCCAATCAACGCGGAAAGGGCGGGGAAGAAAAGGCTCCATGAGCTAATGAGCTTGATGTTTCGCTCGACGTAATGGCGGTTTGCCTTATCGAATAGCGCGATTTCGGGCTCTTCCTGGGCATAAGCCCGGATCACGCGGATGCCCGTAAGGTTTTCCTGCGCACGCGTTGAAAGCACGCCCAGCGCGGCCTGGATCTGTTCGGACAGGCGATGGATGATCTGGCCAAAATAGCGCACAGCGAAAGCGACAAGCGGCACCGGGATCAGCACCCATAGCGTAAGCATCGGCGAAAGTTTGACCATGAAGAAAATGGCCAAAACCATGGTCGCGATCGTCGTGGCCGTATACATGATGCCGGGACCCAAAACCATGCGAACAGCGTTGAGGTCATTGGTGGCGCGCGACATCAGATCGCCGGTGCGATTCCGCGCGTAGAACTCGGGATCCAGTGCGAGGAAGCGGTCAAGGAGATCGCTGCGCAGATCGTATTCGATCTCGCGAGAGATGCCGATCAGAATCCACCTGGTCCAGAAGGAAAAGAATCCCTTCACGAGCATCACGGCAACCAAGATGATGCAGAAAAGCCCGAGCGCGTGACGGCTCAGCGGCGCATAGATCGCAAACAGAGGGTGAAGGAGATGTCGCGCAGTCCCCGAAAGCGTGGAGAGCGCGTGCGGGGAACCCTGCAGGCAATCCACGATCATGCCGATGATCAATTGCGGCAATGCGCCCACGATTCCCGTAATCGCAAGCGCCAATAATCCGACGCTCACCATTTTCTTGTAGCGGCCCACGTAGGGCAGGAGAAGCTTCAGGTGGTCCCACCCCGATGGCTTGCGCTCAGGACGCGCGGATGCTCCGGCAATCGTTTGGGTGACGGCGCTCATCGATGGGTCTTAGTCTTAGACGCGGGATGCATGGGTTTGGCTTCGCCGTTGTTGGGCGTTGGGAGACAATATATATCGTTCGGGTTCCATTCAGGAATACATCGTTCGGCAGCGTTTCCCCAAACATGCCGGACGAAATTCGAAGTCTCCGGCGCTAGGAAGCCGCGGCAATTTCCTCCAGGCGCGCTTCGAAATTATCCTCACCCTCGGACCACAGTTGCACCCGCTCCACCGGGATTGCTCCTTCGATTCGCCGCAGCCATTCATGCAGCTTGCGAATGTTTTCCCGCGTGCCGTCGCGATACTTCTCCAGATTGTCCGGCCAGGCCATCGCTTCCAGAAAGCGAGCTTCTTCGGGGCTCTCGGCTTTCGCGCTCGGCCCGCGGCGAATGCCGAGCAGATGCGCGTGCCCGGTGAAAAAATGTTCGAACCCGAGATTCACCTCAAAATGGCCGTTCTGGCGCCATACCGCGTCGTCATATTCCTCGCCCCGGCAAAGTATTTCCAGCACTTGCGGCTCTATCTTAGATTTTCCATTCCCAGGATCAAACATCGCCAGATCCCAATAGGCGCTGGTCTCGAACGAACAATCTCCGTGAACGTGGTCCCTCGCGATTTCGGTTACTCCCGCTGCATCGATCGGCATCGCTCGTAAATCCTGCTCAAGAATAGGCTGCTCTGAGGCATCCACTGCCCGAATCGTCAGGCTAGTGAATCCAGGACGCGTCGCGGAAAAGGGTACTGTCTGAAGAAAAGCGCCAAAGCGCTCAATGATGCGATCCTCGGGAAAATCGGTGCACCAGACGTTCAGATAAGCCTGATTCGCCATATTGGACATTATAGCGAGATGTCCGTGGCATTCCGAAATAGCGATCCGCTTGAGAAAGGGATCTCGCGGGCGAAAACCCTATCTTTTCTCAGGGGGCGCCGTGTCGTCGTCCTCGTCTTCGGCGCCCAAATCAGAGGAAAGCCCCACCAGGCGGTCTTTCAGCGTATCGCCCATGCCCGCGAGCACGCCGGCAATGCTTTCTCTCATTCTCTTCTCGGCGGCTTTGGCCAGAGTGTCCAGAACAGCCTGCGAGTGCTGCCCTAAAGTAGTCGCCGAAGCCAGGAGCCACGAATTGGAGGCGTTCTCCAGACGCGACTTGAATTGCTCGATGGAGTCCTCGGTGGACTTCTTCACGTTCTCCATCCAATCCCGTTGCTGCTTCAGGCGGTTATCTTCCAGCGCCTCGATCAGGGGTGCGAGTTGCGATTGCAGGAAAATCTGCGCTTGCTCGACGCCCTGCGTCATCTTGTGGTCGAGGGCCTTTTGAAAATCCGCAAGCGATGCTTCGCGGTCGTACTCGACGTCGGACCTCGCTTTTTCCAGCGCCTGCCGCGACGCTTCCTCGAACCTCCGGAGCGATTCTCCAGTCATCCGCTCCACTCGGTCGCTAAAGCCAGCGTGAGCCACTTCCGCAGATTCACGGAGCTTCCCGCGTTCGCGATCCAGGGCTTCTTTCGCAGCTTCCTCGATCTCCCCGCGGCTGTGCTCGACGTACGAGCGCCGGTAGTGGTCCAGTTCCGAGGCCACCAAGCTCGATATTTCGGCGGCGCGGCCCCGCAGCGTGGTGGCGGATTGCTCCACGACCTTCTCGAGCGTCGACTGCATCGTGTTTTGCGCTTTCTTTTGATACCAGTCGGAGGCCTTGGAAAGCGCTTCGAATGTCTCGTGTTGGGCTTCAGTGCTTTTCTGCTCGAACTCCTCTTCAGCCTTCGATACGACTGCGCGGAAGGATTCTTCGAGTTCCGCGGGCAGTTTTGCCGATTCCTGGCGCATTCGCTCAATCGATTGCCAAACAGCCTGCTGCGAAGCGCTTTGGATCTGCTCGCGAAGTTCCGTTTGAAGCTGCTCCACTTGTTGAGAGGCCTGGCGAACCTGCTCTCGGATGGCGGTTTGAGCCTGCTCGGCTTGCTGGGAAGCTCGGCGAGTCTGCTCTCGAATGGCAGATTGAATCTGCTCCGCTTGTTCGGCGGCTTTGCGTACCAGTTCGTGCATGCTCCGCTCGGCGCGGGCAACTTCCTCGCCCGCCTGAGAGAGTCTGGAGGCGGTTTTCTCCGCCGCCTCGAGTTTCGGAGCGACCTTTTGATCCAGTTCGCCTGAAAAGTGCTCGATCACTTTCCGCGCAGCATCCTGAAGAACTGGTTCAACGTGCTGCACGCGCTCGGAGATCAATTCATCCGCTTTCCGCGCCGCTTCTGCTCGTTGCGCGGAAATCATTTCGTCCAGCCGGCGGAAAGATTCATCCAACTTGGCCTTTGCCGTTTCCTCGAGCCGCGCCCGCGTCTCTTCCGTACGCGCCCGCTCCTGTTCGAGCGTTGAGCCAAGGGATTGAAAGACGGATTGCGCGCCGGCGATGGCTTCATCCAGTCCGGTGCGGATATTCGCCTGCCTTGCCGCAATCTCTTGTTCCGCCCGTGCTACCGCGGATTCGGAGGCCTCCCCGATCTTTTCGTCCAATTTCCGCGAGGCGTTGTTCACAGCCGCGGCGAACTCGTCGTTCCATCGCTGTCTGGCTGCCGCCGCATCGGCCTCAGCCTGCTCGATGGTTTTGTTGCGAACGTCGTGCGCGCTATCTTCCAGACTCTTCTTCCACTGATCGAGGTGTTCTTGAGCCGCCTCGGGCGAGGCCAGGATTCCAAGCGACGGTGTGGCCGCTTTGCGCTGTGTGATCGCACGATCGACGGCTTCTTCCACCGTCTGTTTCAGATTGTGTGCCGCTGTTTGTTGCGCGGCCTGTTTCGCGGCTTCCTCGGCCGCGTGGCTCACCGCGCGCTGCACCGCCTCGCGAACCTTGGCATCCAGATTTTCAGCGCTCACCTGGCTCGCTTTTCGCGCCTCTTCGACGATTGCGGCGGAGCGTTCCGATGCCTGTTGAATGAATTTCTTGCCTGCCGACTCCGCAACGCGCTCCATCGATACCTTGATGGCGTGCTCGACAGCTTCATGGAGCTGGACGTCGAGCTGCTGGCGCACAATCGTCATTTCTTCGTTGATCGCGGATTGCGCGTCCCGGCGGAGAGTCTTATCGAGCGCCTCCTTGGCGTCAGAGACCAGTTTGGCCATGCCTAGAGCATTGGCGAGGTGAGGCTCCGCCGCTTGAGCCGGTGTGGGCACCACATGAATCTTGCTTTCCGAAGTCGTTTCCGGCGGAGCGCCAACGTCGGTTGGAGAAGGCCCCGTGATCCGCGCCGATGCTTCCGTTTTCTCAACAGAGATTGGGATGGGTGTCGTCGACGCCGCTTGCTTGATCGCGCTGGGCGCAGCAAGTGCTCCGCCAGCTTCGCCGGAGTCGTATTCGGCGCAAGGGAACCAATCGTCCGGCGGAAACGCGATCCCCCACACGTTTCCGGTAGTTTCGAATTCGAGCCCGATTTGGAAGAGTTCGCGTACCACCTTCGGCCGCTGAACCCAGACGACACGCCCCTTCACCGTCCGGGGCGGGAGGGTTGGTTCGGGCCGGGGAATTTCGAGCGTAATCGTGGAATTCTTTGGAACGTAGTGTTTGGACTGGTACTTGCAACCGTGGCAGTTAACCATCACGGTTGTCGTCCGTTCCTTGAACGGCTGGCCGAGAGCGTCCACGCCCGCCACGTTGATTGGTATGGCTTGGACAATGCGAGTGCTCCGCCGCTTCTGGGTACCGGCGTCGTTTGATGGGACGGACTCGACCACACACTCTCCTTAGGGAAGGGTAGTTCTAAGGTTATCACCCCCAGCCGGCGTTATCCGAAGCGCCCCTTCGCGGTTGTGCGAAAAGGGTAACTTCGCTCCACGGGAACCATTGGAGTTAGCTCGTCCGGCCAGTTTTGATGGGGGGCGCGGTGCGCGTCGATCGAAATATTGTGCCTCGCGAACCTCGTCCGTCATCGTAATACCAACGTGAGCGAGGGAACGCACAAGTCTCTGAGAAAATCGCTGCTCGTGGTGGCCCTCGGCATTGGTTTGGTTTGCCTACTCCTGCTGGCCGCGCATTTTGCCGCTCCAAAGCTGCAGGAGACAGCTAACCGGCGAGCCCAGGCCTACTTACGAGCACACTTCAAGAGTGGCGTGCAGGTCTCTTCCGTCCACATCACTTTCTTTCCCCGCGTCCAGGTTATTGTCGAAGGGCTGGTCCTGCGCCACAAGGATCGAATGGACATCCCGCCTCTGATCGAAATTCGCAAAATGACGGTTGACGCCGGGCTGCTGGCCTTGCTGGGGAAGCGGCACGAAATTTCCAGGGTGCGGCTGGAAGGCCTCCAAATTCACACTCCTCCGCATGCTCCGGGAGGTCCCCCGATGATTCACGGCAGCACCGCCGATCTTGGGGAAGAATATCCGGTGGTCGTCGATGAGATTGATGCCGATGACGCCTTGCTCGTTCTTCTCCGCAAGCCGTCGGATGCGGGCAAGCCCCCCACTGAGTTCGCCATCCACCGTTTGGTGATGAAGGGATTCAGTTTTGACCATTCGGCTGATTTTCACGCCCTTCTCACCAACCCAAAACCGCGGGGTGAAATTCGCTGCGATGGCAAGTTCGGGCCTTGGCAGGCCGATGAGCCGAGCGAGACGCCCGTTTCCGCGAACTACGCTTTCGATAATGCCGACCTCGGAACCGTAAAGGGCATCACCGGTATTCTCTCTTCCGTGGGGCACTTCGCAGGCCCGCTCAATTACCTGACTGTCGAAGGAGAAACGGATACTCCCGATTTTGCCTTGCGCACGGCCGCTCATCCGATGGCGCTGCATACTGATTTCAAGGCGATCGTTGACGGAACGAACGGCAACACCATCCTCACTAGCGTAATCGCGAAATTCCTGCATACCACGCTGCTCACTCACGGAGCCGTCGTCGACATTTACCCAGGGGTTAGGGGCCGAACCATCGCGCTCGATGCCGTCTCCACCGACTCTCGCATCGAGGATCTGCTCTCTCTCGCGGTGAAAGCTGATAGGCCCGCCATGACGGGTGGGGCCACGCTGAACACGAAGATCATAATTCCCGAGGGCGACGAGGATTTAATCGAGCGCTTGCGACTCGATGGGCAATTTGGTTTGGCAAGGGTTCACTTCACGAATTCCGGCGTTCAAGCGAAGATTGATTCCCTGAGCCGCAGGGGCCAGGGGAAGCCCAAGGATATGGACCTTGCGAACGAACTCTCAAATCTGCGGGGCCGTTTCAGAATGAATAAGGCGGAGGTGGCTTTTTCGGACCTTACTTTTAATGTCGAGGGCGCGTCGGTCGCCCTCGGCGGCTTTTACAATATCGACGAAGGTCAGCTGGACTTCCGTGGCAAACTGCGGATGCGCGCGAAGCTCTCGCAGACCATGACCGGATGGAAGTCTGTGGTGCTGAAGCCGTTCGATCACTTCTTCCAGGGGCCGAAGGGCGGGGCCGAAATACCTATCAAGATTACGGGCACGCGTCAGAATCCCTCATTTGGCTCGGATTTCAACGATCCGCAAAACAAGAAGTAGCTTTTTGCAGATCAAGCGAAAGCCAGCGCCACGGCAGGCCTACTCATTTGTGATTCGTTCCGCGCGAGCGGTCCTATCAGTGTTCCGCCGCCTCCGTTCGAGGCTCGAGTTTTTCGGCCGCCTGCGCAACTGTCAGATCATCTGCAACTCTCTCAAAATCGCTGCGCGTTTCGTTCTCTTGTACTCCGATATTCTTGAAAAATAGGGCCTTGCCCCGCATATTGATGTGCAGCGCAATAATTTCCCAGTGACCGGGCTGCACTTCCGATTGGACCACGTGGAATTCGCCTCCCTTTTGAAGGTGACCTAGCAGGCCATGCCAGAATTCCACTCGCTTGATCAAGTGGCCGTCGATTTCCGCCAGCCGGTCCTCTTTGGCGTTTACCCACATTTTTCCCGCCATGGCGTGGAAAACTTCCGTCTCATGCGATGTGGGATGATACTGAGGATTCGGTTTGAGATTCAGTTCGATGAGCCCGTTTCGCCGACTCCCATAGCTGGCAATCATCGCTTTCGGGAGCACCGCGAGCAGATGTTCGGATTGGTCGGAGTCATTTTTCTGGTCCTTTTGCCGCTTTTGTAGCTCGTCCGGATCGCTGACCGTTTTCTGGATCCGTTCACTCTCTTCCTTCTCCTGTTGCTCGCTCACGGCTTTTCCGTTTATCGACAACAAGCGGTCAAGCTCTCCGTCTTTTGTCTCGACGACTTCTTTTGTTTCCACTCTTCCCGACTTGCGTTTCGTGCTTTTGTACATCCAGTGGCTCTGGTCCTCTTTGTCGGCGCGGAGCTCATTGTCCACAACCGTGCGCAGTAGTTCGCTGGCCGAAACGTGATGCCTGCCACCGGTAGAGGCGGTGCCAGGAGAGCCGACTAGTAACGTGGCGCTGCCCGCCAAGAAGGAGCCCCAGACAAAGAATGCCGCTAAAGGGAGGTTTCGCATTTGCTCCCTTTCAGCTAATACCCGCGGCTGGCTGGCGGCAATACAGCCATGGCTTTATTTTGCACGGGAGCGAGCTATAGTCTTGCTAGCGGGGGGCTTACACGTCGCGGCGGCCTTCCATGGCTTTCATCATTGTCACTTCATCCGCGTATTCGAGATCCGACCCAACGGGAATGCCCATGGCGATGCGCGTCACTCGAACACCCAGCGGCCTGATCAGCTTCGACAAATACACGGAGGTCGCCTCCCCCTCGGCCGTGGGATTCGTTGCCACGATAATTTCTTCGACTGTGCCGCCTTTTAGCCGCTCGATCAGGCTCTTGATCTTCAATTGCTCCGGACCAACACCCTGCAACGGCGAGAGAGCCCCGCCCAACACGTGATAGAGCCCGTTGAACTGTCGCGTTTTTTCCACCGCCTGAATATTTGTGGCCTCTTCAACCACGCAGATTAGACTCTTGTTGCGCGTGGCGCTCGCGCAGAAAAGGCACGGGTCGTTGTCCGTGATGTTGTTACAGATCGAGCACTCGCGGATTCTTTCCTTGGCTTCGCGAATTGCATCCGAGAGGGCCAGCGCCTGTTCCCGGTCCGCACGCAACAAGTAAAATGCGAGCCGCTGCGCCGTCTTTTGGCCGATTCCAGGCAGCCGGCGGAGCTCATCGATCAGTCTTGTTATGGACGGTGCGAAATCTGGCATGGGCGCTCATTATTGCAGAGTGTCCCCGTCTCCGCCAGTCCACCCGCCGGGTGATCCTGGCCTCGCCCTGGTAAAACTCCACAGGCGCTCACGCTTGACGCCATCACTCAAGTCGACAAACATGGAGGTATGGTCCACGAGACTGTAGTTGACGCGCAGCTGACAGCCCTCGCCAGGGCAGGTGTGGTGTGCGCCCACTCAGTCACCCTGGGGCGGCGTCCAGGGATCACCACCCGGCAAGGTTTGGACGCTTTGACGTCGGCGTCTCTGAGCTTCACTGGCCGAAGGATCGCGTTTCGCATCCTAATCGCAACATCAGGCGAGTAGAACATGATGCAACTCACAGAAAACAAAAGACGGTGCCACGCTCTGCCCGTCACTCCAGAAGAGGGGTCGTTAGGTGTTCATTTTCAGCAGTCGCTTCACCGTTTCGCGTGTCTGTCTTTCGGCATTGCTTCAAGAACTGCTGCCGAGTCTTCGTTGACAGAAATTACTTCATAGCCTACACTTTGCGTTTGCCTTTAGAGGGAAAGGTGTGACCGGGTTGATGCGGACATATGTTCCAAAAGGCCGCGAGGCGGAAGCTCTCACGGTAGGGGCTAACTGGTTCGTGGTTGATGCGAACGGACAGGTGCTGGGACGTCTGGCGACACGCGTCGCGAGACTGCTGATTGGCAAGGATAAGCCGAACTACACGCCGTATCTCGACTCTGGCGACCATGTGGTCGTGATCAACGCCGAGCGCGTGAGGCTCACTGGGAATAAGATCGACCAGAAAGTATACCGGCGCCACAGCGGTTACCCGGGTGGGCTGAAAGAAATTCCGATTCGATTACTGATGCAGCGCCGCCCGGAAGAAGTGGTTCGCGAGGCGGTGCTCGGGATGCTGCCGAAAAACAAGCTTCGCGCGCGCCGCGCAAAGAAGTTGCGTGTTTACTCCGGGAATGAAGCGCTTGCCCGCCACGCCGGACAGAAGCCTCAGCTGCTCGCACAGTAACCTCGCGGACCGAGTTTCGAATTTTTAAGCACCCGTGCATCGTTTGCGGCGTTCCTGGCGCGATGATGTCGCTCGGAGTGCAGATCGGCAAATAGGAGGAACATTGAGTTCAGCGCCAAATTCCGTCGCAGACGCGGCTGGGAAGCAGTTCTATGGCACAGGACGCCGCCGGGAAGCGGTGGCGCGAGTCTACATCAAAGTAGGGCCTGCGCGATTCACGGTGAACGGGCGTCCCGTGGACGAATATTTTCGCAACATTGCGTGGAACACCGCTGCGGTTGAGCCGCTGAAGTTCACGCAGATGCACGACCAGATCGAAGTTAAAGCGCAGGTGAAAGGCGGAGGAGTCGGCGGACAGGCCGGAGCGGTGCGCATGGGCGTAGCCCGGGCGCTCGCGAAGCTGAATCCCGAACTGCGTCCCGCGCTGCGAAAAAACGGTTTCCTGACGCGCGATCCGCGCATGAAGGAACGGAAGAAGTACGGACAAAAGGGCGCGCGACGCCGCTTCCAGTTCAGCAAGCGGTAGTTGGTGCTCTTGATTGAACTAAATCTCACGGCCGGCAAGGAACCGGCGGAAAAGGATGCTGTCCCGGCCGCGGGATCGAAAGCGTCCCTTCACTAGAGGAGGTACTTTGGGAGTCGAAATTACGATGAAGGAGCTTCTGGAAGCCGGAGTTCACTTTGGCCACCAGACGCGCCGCTGGAATCCGAAAATGAAGGAGTACATTTTCGGCGAACGCAACGGAATCCACATTATCGATCTGCAGAAGACCTTGAAAATGTTCCGCGACGCAGCGCGCTACGTTTCAGAGCACGCCGCGCAGGGCAAAAGCGTTCTCTTTTTAGGGACGAAGCGCCAGGCCCAAGAAGCCATCGCCGAGGAAGCGCAACGCTGCGGAATGTTCTACGTGAACCATCGCTGGCTCGGGGGCACGCTGACCAACTGGGCCACGCTTCAAAAATCGATCAAGCGCTTCAAGCTGCTGAAAGCCATGTCTGAAGACGGCCGCATGGCGGAATTCTCGAAGAAAGAGGGCGCACGGCTGGACCGCGAGCTAAAACATCTGCGGCAGAATTTTTGCGGCGTCGAAAATATGACCACGCTTCCCGACACAATTTTTGTGATCGATCCCAATGCGGAAGTCATCGCCGTGCACGAAGCGAGGCGGATGGGAATCCCTGTGGTGGCGATCGTGGATACTAACTGCGACCCGAGCCTGGTGGATTGGGTGATTCCCGGCAACGACGACGCCCTGCGAGCGATTCGTTTGTTCACGTCGAAAATTTCCGACGCGGTGCTTGCCGGCAGACAGTCGTTCGAGCAATCGCAAATCGCGGACGAGAAGACGGCTGAGGGAGTGGAAGGCGAGGAGGCGCCGGAGTACGTGGATACCAGCGCCTATGAGCAATACGAGAAACAAGAAGGCGACTTTGTGGAAGGCGAACCGCCTTCGACCGATGAGACTGGGGTTGCCGCAACAGCCGACGATGAAACTCCCGCTTCATAGACGGTAGAGGCCTACCGAAGTCTCGGCGGGCGAAAATCCAGCTAAGGAACTGAGCAGATCGATGGCGACAGCAACGGAACCCGGCAAGGGCAAGAATATACCGGCGCAGCTCGTAAAGGAGTTGCGTGACAAGACCGGCGCAGGCTTCGCCGACTGTCGCGCAGCGTTGATCGAAGCTAACGGTGATATCGAGCAAGCCGTCAGCATCCTGCGCAAGAAGGGACAGGTGGCCGCGGCGAAGAAGGCGCAGCGCGCCACGTCCGAGGGATTGGTTTCGTGCTACATCCATGCGGGAGGGAAGATCGGGGTGCTTGTGGAGACCAATTGCGAGAGCGACTTCGTGGCGCGTACCGAAGATTTTCAGCGGCTGTGCCACGACGTTGCGATGCACGTCGCTGCGCTCGATCCGCGTTTCCTCCGGCGAGAGGAAATCACGCAGGAAATACTCGACCAAAAGCGGCGGATCTATAGCGACGAAGCCAAGGCCAGCGGGAAGCCCGAGCCCGTGATCGAAAAGATCGTCAGCGGCAAGATGGAAAAGTTCTACGAAGAAAACTGTCTTCTCGAGCAGCATTTCATCAAGGACGAAGGCATCACCGTGAAAGAGTTAGTCGACCAGGCCATCGCCAAACTGGGTGAGAATATCTCCATTCGCCGCTTTTCCCGATTCAAGGTAGGCGAGACAGACGGCGCTTCACCCGCCACCCCTGCTTCCGAAGAACCGAGCGGGCCGGCGCCAGTTTTAAAGGACTAGGCCCCTCCCTCGAACGTACAGAAAAAAGACTCTCGCGACGCTGAAATTGCCGGGGTGGTGGTATTCCTCCGTGCGACGAGCGTCATCCAGTCGCGGTTTTCTGCTAGAATGCCGCGAGCCATGGCATCCAAAACAATCGTGAAGAAGGCGCCAAAGGCCGCGGACAGCACATCGCGCGCGGGGAAACCCGTTTTCCAGCGAATCGTTCTGAAGCTTTCTGGCGAATCGCTTTCGGGACCGGACGCCTTCGGCATCCACGCAGAGACAATCCAAAATATCGCCCGGGAAGTGAAAGATGTGCATGATCTGGGCATCGATGTGGCGCTCATCGTCGGTGGCGGAAATATTTTTCGCGGCGCCCGGCAACACGGACTCACGATTGATCGCGCCACCGGCGACTACATGGGGATGCTGGCGACGGTTCTGAACGGACTGGCGCTGCAAGATGCGCTGGAAAAGGCGGGATGTCATACACGCTTGATGAGCGCGATCGAAATGCATCAAGTGGCGGAGCCCTTCATCCGCCGGCGGGCCACTCGCCACCTTGAAAAGCACCGCGTAGTGATCTTTGCCGCCGGCACCGGCAATCCGTATTTTTCAACCGACACGGCGGCCGCGCTTCGCGCCATGGAGATCAAGGCGCAGGTGATCCTCAAGGCGACGCGTGTGGACGGCATCTATGACGCTGATCCCGAGAAAGTGGCGAATGCAATGATGTTCGATCGAATCAGCTATCTTGACGTCTTGCAGAAGGGACTCGCGGTGATGGATTCAACGGCCATTTCGCTGTGCATGGACAACAAGATGGACATCGTAGTTTTCAATATGAATGTTCCGGGGAATCTGAGACGGGTGGTGATGGGCGAGCGCGTCGGATCGACGGTGACGACGAAGTGAGGATGCGACGACGAGGGGGAATTCTTCGATGACGACGATTGCCACGAGCAAGGATGCTCTTGCGCAGGCAAAAACTCGAATGGAGAAAGCGGTCGAGGACTTTCGCAAAGAACTTTCTGGCGTACGGACGGGCCGGGCGAATGTGTCGTTGCTGGACCATGTGCGCGTGGATTATCACGGGACGCCGATGCCGATTAATCAGCTTGCCACGCTCAACGTTCCCGATCCCGCCAGCATTGTGATCGCGCCGTGGGACGCGGGAGCGCTTCCGCTCATCGACAAGGCTATCCGCACGTCTGACCTGGGGCTGAATCCTTCGAATGACGGCAAAGTGGTGCGCGTTCCGATTCCGGCGTTGACCGAAGAGCGCCGCAAGGATTTGGTGAAGCACATCCACAAAGTGCTCGAAAATCACCGGACGGCGGTGCGGAACATACGACGCGACGTGAAAGAGGCCGTGGAAAAGCTCGAGAAAGATAAGAAGATCAGCGAAGACGAAAAGAAGCGATCGCTCGATGAGCTTGAAAAGATTACCCACTCCGAAACCAAGAAGATCGAAGATCTTTCCGCCACTAAAGAAAAAGAAGTGATGGAAATCAAGTAAGTGCATTCCGGGCGCCAAGCCCACGCCTCCAGTGCGTGTCTCGTCGCCCCGCAAATCGGCTGCATTCTCACTTTGCAGACTTGTACGCGGCGGCGAGATCTTCAGGACGAATCAACGTTAAAGTGCAGTCACCTGTTTGGGCCGCGCATGCCAGCGTGCCGCGACGAACCAGTCTTACGGGCGTGCTAGCGGGAAACACTACTCCGTAATCCAGGGAACGCAGGCGGTCCGAGAAGGGTTTGAGCTTCTCACTGCCCCCGACGAACTTTACACCATCGACTCGCGCCGATTTCTCCCCAGGTGATAGCACGATCAAGAAATCAGCCTGAGCGTCTTCGCGGAGAAGTTTTCCAGCAGAAATCCTCCGAAGCGCTGCGAGATCGGGCTTGGCTTGTTCGACGAGAGTATCGATTTGTGTGTTGCCCCCGAGCAGCAAAATCAATTTGGCGCGAGTCTCCGGAAGAGAGCCGGGAGCCGCGAGGGCAAGGGCAAACTGGTGAATGGCGCGTGCTTTTTGCCCAAGTTGTTCATCGATTTGCGCCAGATGGTCACCGACCTCGCCAGACTGGTCGAGCATCCAGGCAGCCTGAACGTAGCGCTCGGCCGAGGCGAGATCGACCTTCCGAAAGTAGACCCATCCAAGCGTGTCCCAATAAGCGCCCAGGTTCGCGACATCGCTCAGATGCTCGGGCGTCAAGTGCGAGATGTCGATTTTTTCAAGGTCCGCTTCTATCGCGGAGACGGCTGATTCCGCGTAGTGCTGCGCTTTGTCGAGATCTACGGCGCGATCGGCGAGGTTATAGGCGATATTGTTCCAGACGGGTGGCGTAGGCGAAAGCTGCACGGCGGCGTCGAAGGCAGCCAGGGCCTTTCTTTCGTCGCCCGAATTCAGAGAAGCGCGCCCCAATGCCAGACGCAGCCCGACGTTTTCCGGGGACAGAATGCTAGCTTTGTCGAGTTCAGGGACAGCAGCGGAGTATTCATGTTGTTCGAGGAGGATTTCACCGAGCGCGGCGTGGGCCGCGGAATCGAGCGGATTCATTTCAGCTTGTTTGCGAAAAGCGGCGATTGCCTGGGGATAATCTCGTTGCTGTTGATACGCGAGGCCAAGATAGTCATTCGCGTGCTGGTCCGAAGGGTCGATTTCAAGTTGCTTTTGGAATGCGGCAATTGCTGCGCCGTAATTTCCTGTGCGGAGGCGCGCTAGCCCTAGGTTGTTCCATGCGCTTTTATGGCGCGGATCTATCTGGACCAGACGCTCGAATAACGGAATAGCAGAGGCGGCGTTGCCCGCATTAAAGACGGCAAGGCCGGCCTCGAGGAGCTCGTCCACGGTGGCTGAAGCGGGAACGGTGGGTGCGCCTTGGGTTGTATTCTCAAGAGCCAGCGGCTGTGTTTCGTCCTTGGCCACCGCTCGCGTGAAAGCGTCGTAATCGCCGGCGCGCGAGGCGGGGAGGTCTCGAATTTTGAAGTCGAGGGAGCGCTGCGCCGTGAGGATGTGTTCCGCGTAGCGATAGTTCGATCTGTATTCAGCGTAATCGCGAGTGAGCGACGTTCCCACAGGCGGCTGAGCCGCCAAAGCCTCGGGGAACCCAAGCTTCAGGCTGACGTTGACATTGAGCGGGCTGCCCAGATGAATGGGTTGCGAGGCTTCAGCTGGCGCGGCAGGAAGGCCGATAGCCAGCAAGGGCAATTCAGTCTTGGCTCTTTTGGCGGACCAGTCAGCAAAGTCTGATTGAGTGAAGGCAATATCCAAGGCGAAAGGATCTTTCGTATCGAGCGGATCGCTCGGTTTTGCGGCGGTCACTTCTCCCCTAATGCCATCTAGAGAGAGAATGGTTTGACCCAGCTGCGTCCACTGTGCTTCGGGTGTCTTGTGAAAGGCGAGGCGGAGCACAAGTTCGGCGTCTCCACGCATGGTGTAGTGTGCATGTGCTGTGAGCTTGCCTAGATCGCTCACCACCCCTTCGATGTGAACGTCTTGGGTAGAGACGAAAGGCGGATCGGCGGGGGTTTTAACGAGCTGGCCGCTGCCGTCCGCCGAAACGAGAAGCGCGGATTTGTCGCGCAACGGCGAGGCCAGAAGCCTAAATGGCGCGACTTGGGGAGAAGGGTCGAGCCAAATGAGTCCACCGCCAAGTGGAATCGCAGTGATTAGATGATCGAACTGCGCGGGGGACGGAAGCGATGCGTCCATTTTGCGTCGGTAACTTGTGAAGGCAGTTTCCGAGGGAACGCCTGCGGCATGGAGCATCGCGGCGAGAAGTATGCATTCGTCGTTCGAATCGGCGTAACGATTCGCGAAGATTTCCGCTGCTAGGTGCGGGTGGTAAGGACCTGTGCCGAAAGGAATGTCGACATAGCGAATGTTTTTCGATACGAAATCGTAGATGGCTTGTATTTTTTCGTTTTTGCTTGCGCGCGATTGGATAAGTTCCTGCGTTTTAGCGCGGATTTCGGGCGAGGGTTCGATGCCGTCGGAGGCGAGCTTGGCGTACCAGCGAGCCACGTCCTGCCAGGAGGCGAAAGTAGAGAGCTGGACATCGGGAGGATTTTCGACCTGCTGTTCCGACTTGTTGGATGAATCAGAGGGCAAGTGGACAAGACTCGATCGTTTCCAGTGGTAAGTGATGCGGCCATTTGTTGTCTCGGTTTGGTAGCGCGAGCTCGGGGGTGATTTCAGCACAATTTTTCTGGAAGCGGGAACGCTGATTTCGAGGCGCTCGTCGAGAACGATCGAGTCCTTGAGGAATTTGTGTTCGAACCAGAATTGACCGGGGGCCGGGGGCGTGACGATCCGAGTGGAGATTTCGTACTCGAGCGTATCCCCCGGGGTCAGCGCCGGGACAGAGATGTGTTTCTCTTTGCAGTCTGAATAAGCAGGGGCTTTGCGTGCAATGGGTGCGACTAGATCTTTGATGGCGTCCGTTCCGACAGTTGTTACTTTGCCATCCGGCTTTCGGACGCGGACATAGCGAACGTCTATTTGCTCGCTCTCTGAATTGTAGGCAAGCACGATTTGGCTCAACTGCTGCGCCCCGGCATCGGTTTGAACGCGCGCCTTCACGGCGATGTCGCGCTCGCCCGTGCCGTCGTTTTCAAAGCGAGCGGTAGTGAAATATTGCTCGAGCACAAAAGGCTCGCGGGAATAAACGGGCGGCTTCTCGACAGAAATTGGCGGCTTGGATTGCGAGCGGTGCACTGGTGCGACACGGTTCTGAGCACGACCTGAGCCCGGCCAGACCGAGAGGCAAACGAGCGCAAGGCAAAGACGATTCATCAGGCTCCCTGTTGAAATCTTGCGCCACGAGTTTAGGTGCGTTTGCGGGTGCTGGTAAAGCAGGTATCGGGAAACCTGTGAGAAATTGGCAACCGTTGATAAGTAAGACGGATGGCCCAGTGGCCTCATTAATCCATCAATCTCTGTATGTCGAACGGGCTCTCGCGTGGCTGATGTTGTAAGGTGCTTAGTATCTTACAGATACGATGGCTCAGCTCGGAACTGGCAAGTCTTAGGTAACTCGAGGCTCACAACACCGCAGCGGAGCGATCGTCCCGATGAAGCGACTTTCTCCGAGAGAGCATAGCCAAACCTAACCTCGGGCGGGAGGGAACTAAGAGGCGGAAGTCTTTTCGTTGCATATTTCCACAGAAGTATCGTGTTGACACAATTTGCCCTTTTACCTATACTCTTGCGGTTGTCTTCAGGCGATTGTGGCCTGGTGGTGAAAGGGAAGTCTTCGCACCCCGGAACGCGGAAAAGAGGAACGGGGTGAAGAAGAGCGGCCGAAATGGGGCGCCAGCCCCGCAAAGCCGTGCGAGCCTCTCCGCACTGTAAGATGCAGTTCACTCCTTGGGGTGAAGCGTAGCGTCAGCGGAGTACCTGGCAGTTCCTTCAGGTTTGGCGACCTTTTCTGTTCATGCACTCGCGGAATTTCGCGCGAGCGGCACTTGTGCTGCGCGAAATCGCAACAACAAACGGTTTGGGAGCGGGGGAAAGAGTGCCGACGTTTTCACAATTGGTGCGCAGTGGACGCGAGCAGATCCGAGCGAAAACGAAATCGCCGGCTCTGGATGGATGTCCGGAGAAGCGCGGGGTGTGCATCCGCGTTTATACCCAGACGCCGAAGAAGCCCAATTCGGCGCTGCGAAAAGTGGCGCGCGCGCGGTTGACCAACCACGCCGAAGTGACTACGTACATTCCTGGAATCGGGCACAACTTGCAGGAACACTCGATCGTGCTCATTCGTGGCGGCCGCGTGAAGGACTTGCCGGGAGTGCGCTATCACGTGGTTCGCGGAACGCTCGACGCGGCGGGTGTCGACAATCGCAAGCAGTCACGCTCCAAATATGGGGCGAAACGGCCGAAAGCGGCACAGAAGTAGAGGAAGGAACGATGCCACGAAAAGGATGGGTTCTTCGGCGAAAGATTCCGGGCGATCCGGTGTACGGGAGCGATCTCGTGCAAAAATTCATTTCGAGCATGATGTACGACGGCAAGCGCTCGACCGCGCAGACGATTTTTTACAACGCAATGGATCAAGTGGCGAAGAAGACGAACGACGACGCGTTCAAGCTCTTCAAGAAGGCCATCGAAAATTGCAAGCCGATGCTGGAAGTGAAGTCGCGGCGCGTCGGCGGCGCGAACTACCAGGTGCCGGTGGAAGTGAACCCGTTCCGGAAGCAATCGCTGGCCATTCACTGGCTGGTGCTGTACTCGCGGACGCGTTCGGGAAAGTCGATGACCGATAAGCTGGCTGAAGAAATCATGGACGCCGCGAATGGGCGCGGCGGGGCAGTAAAGAAAAAAGAGGACGTTCACCGCATGGCGGATGCAAACAAAGCGTTCGCGCATTATCGGTGGTAATGAACCGGTTTTGATCATGGCGCGGCAAGTACAACTCGGCCAGATTCGCAACATCGGGATCATGGCGCACATCGATGCTGGGAAGACGACGACTACCGAGCGGATCCTCTATTACACGGGGCGTACTTACAAGATCGGTGAGGTGCACGAGGGCTCCGCGGTCATGGACTGGATGGCCCAGGAGCAGGAG
>DATDMO010000123.1:0-3161 GCA_036518755.1 Candidatus Acidiferrales bacterium
GACCGCCCCAATCATCGAAGGACAAATTCTGGAAACGTATCTTCTCGCCACTCTCAGTTACCAGACCATGGTCGCCAGCAAAGCTGCGCGCATTGTCACCGCCGCCAAAGGGCGTCGAGTTGTTGATTTCGGTGCGCGGCGGGCTCACGGCAGCCAAGCCAGTCTGCTTGCGGCTCGCGCCGCCGTTATCGGCGGTTGTCAGGGCACCTCCAACGTTCTCGCCGGCCAACAATTCGGAATCAATACCTACGGCACGCAGGCTCACTCCTGGGTTATGGCCCATGAAGACGAAGCCGACTCCTTCCGCAATTTCCTCAATGTGTTTCCAGACGAGGCTGTGTTGCTTCTCGATACCTACGATGTCCGCCAAGCCACCAAAAAAATTATTGCCATGGGACGAAAGCCCGCCGGCGTCCGCCTCGATAGCGGCGATCTGGTGAAAGATAGCCGTTGGGTTCGGCGCGAACTCGATCGCGCCGGATGGAACGATGTGAAGGTGTTCGCTTCGGGCGATCTCGACGAATACAAAATCGCGGCGCTGCTTTCCAAAGGCGCGGCGATTGATGCCTTCGGCGTGGGTACCGCGCTTGCCTCGCCCGGCGATTCGGTTCACCTCAGCATGATTTACAAACTCGTGGAAGTGGAACGAGGCGGAAAGGCGCGCGAAGCTGCGAAATTAACTCGCGCGAAAGCCACCTATCCGGGACGCAAACAAGTCTTCCGCCATTCGTCTCTCGCCGGCAAATTTGCCGCCGACAAAGTTGCCCTCGAGAACGAGTCGGAAAATGGCCAACCACTCCTCGTGGAAATCATGCGCCAAGGCCGCCGCGTCGTTGCTCCCGAGCCGCTCAGCGTCCTCCGCGACCGTTGCATGGCCGGCCTCGCGCAACTTCCCAAACGCTACTGCCAAATCACCCGCGCCGCAAATTATCCCGTCCGCTACAGCCTGGGTCTCAAAGCCTCCCTCGAAAAGCTTCGCAAACGCGTCCAGCGCTCCGCGGTAAGATAGGTTTGGCATTCGAAGGGGCGCGCAGCACCGCATATGGAGTGCGGGGAGCTTACCCGCGCTCGTCATTCTGAGCGGAGCGCGTCGGCTTTTTCCTCCGTTCGTCGCCGATTTGTGGCGGCGAACGCCGGCGCGCGCAGTCGAAGAACCTCTCTTCGATGTGCCCCGTGGCGATTATGGCGCAAAAGAAAATAGTTCTCTGGGAGGTGGACGCGCAAGCCGACTTCATGCTGCCCGGAGGAAAACTCTACGTTCCCGCCGCCGAAAAAATCATCCCGCGCATCGCTCGCTTGATAAGCGCCGGAACCGAAACTGGCACCCTCATCGTCTCAAGCGGCGACGCTCACACCCGGAACGATCCTGAGTTTAGAAAGTTCCCTCCGCACTGTATTGCCGGAACTCCCGGCGCAAAAATCATCCCAGAAGGAGTAGCCAAAGATTTTCGCGTGCTGCCCAACGATGGGTCCCGCGAATTGCCCGAGAACGTTCTGAATTCCCCGCAAGTGATTCTCGAAAAGCAAACCCTCGACGTTTTCGATAATCCGAAAGCAGCCGCCCTAGTCGAACGCCTGCCCATCGACGCCGAATACATCGTCTTCGGCGTGGTCACCGAATACTGCGTTCAATTCGCCGCGAAAGGTCTGCTCGACCGCAGCCGCAAAGTCTCAATCGTAAAGGACGCAATCGAAGCTCTCTCTCCCGAAGCCGCTCGCCAATCCCTCGCCGAATTGCAATCCCAAGGCGCCCGCCTCATCACCACAGACGAAGCCGTAGCCAAGCTCCACGCGCCTGCACATCTCATGTAGCACAGGCGGCTTCAGCCCGGCCTTCTTCGAGCTTGCATGGACGCAGCCAGCCCACAATCGGGGACGTTCGATGTGGTTAATCCAACGACACAAGACTCCCGCACGACATCTGTGTGCTCCTCCGGGTCCGAGTAAACTCCGAAAAGGCTTGTGCTTGCCCCATGAAGGATTTCTCAACAGACGGGATCGAACTCCAAGTCACCAAATTTTCCGATTTTGGTGCGCTCCCGGTCGCGCCCCGGTTGGATGTGAAGCGCTTGCTGTATTTCTTCCTGCTGATCCCGGCGCTTATGGTCAGCCAGATGCCGCTTGGCATATATCCTCCGTTGGATTCGCGTCTGCCGATGGGCGTGATCATTTGCGCCTTCCTTTTATCGGCAGTACTCCAGTTGACCGGCATCGTACAGAGGCAGCCGGCCGGCCAGGTTGGATGGCGGCGCACGGTGTATATCGGTTCGGGTCTTGCTCTTCCACTACTCGGAATCCTTCTCTTCATGAATGGAAAGCTAGATAGGTCCACTCCGCAGGATGTGAGCGCGACGGTCATCCACAAAATCGCTCCGATTGGATACCGCCAGGCGCAGTACCGCCTCATCGTGTCTTCTTGGCGGCCCGGAAGGAGTTTCGAAGACCTCAACGTGAACTCGCGCCAATTTCAGAGCGCTATTGTCGGCAAGCGCATTTCGATTGAAATGCACAAGGGTTCGTTCGGTCTGCCCTGGTACAGCCATATTTCGCCGGAATGAAAAGTTAAGGGACGCTGACGGTTGCCCCCAGCTCGGTTTTCAGGTTCGGTGCA
Source organism: Candidatus Acidiferrales bacterium (assembly GCA_036518755.1). Lineage (GTDB taxonomy): Bacteria > Acidobacteriota > Terriglobia > Acidiferrales > UBA7541 > Palsa-295. The sequence goes on from DATDMO010000123.1 coordinate 2,612, forward strand.
CGCAGAGCCGACGTATAGGGTGGGTGTGGCATCGGCTCTGCGCGCTGCGTTCGCGGCGAGGCGTGGGTGGGCCATCGCCGCGGGTAGAACATCTAGAACATCTAGAACATGAACCTCACAGCGAATTGAATCTGGCGCTGGCCGCCCTTATCCCCTGGCACGGTCGCCTGCAGTCCGGTCCCGGAGGTGTAGCAGGGGCCAGCGAGCGGAGCGCCGACGACCTGCGATGGGTTGCAGAACACGCCACCGGCGGGGTTGGCCGCGCTGGGGAGTTCATACGCAGCTGGATTGCTAAGTTGCGAATAGTTCGCACCCGCGCCCGAGGGGGTGACGAGGGCTGCGACGCTCATCAAGTAGACCTGCGGCCCCACGACGAAGTTGGCGTGGTTTAGGATATCGAAGAACTCCGCCCGGAGCTGCAGGGTGAGCTTCTCCGTGAGCTTCGTATCCTTGTAGATCGCGAAGTCGATGTTGGAGAAATTGGGGTTATTGAGCGAGTCGCGGCCGGAGTTGCCAAGAGTGCCATAAGGCGCAAACACAAAACATTCCG
>DATDMO010000124.1:0-6548 GCA_036518755.1 Candidatus Acidiferrales bacterium
GAATGTCCTGCACATGTTTGTGCCGCGAACCGCGCTAAGCGAACTGAAGGTGCTCGGCGTGGTTGGAGCGGCGCGGCGAACGCCTCGAGCGTCGCGCGAAATCCGCCCCCTCCGGGAAGCGCAATCGAAGCTTTTCAGCGAGTGAACCTCCCGCAAGCCTGCACTGAAATGTTTCTAGCTAGAAGTCTAATTAGAAGGATCTCGTGTGCCAAACTAGTCCAAGTTCTTGCCCCAGCAACCGGTCCAAATTGGCTCTTTACAGGCTTCTGATGTACTCTATATTGGCCTGAAGGAAAGAGCCAATGTTACCGCTTCACTTGCAGCCAGAAAGCCACATTCCTCTGTATGTGCAATTGCGCGATCAGCTTCGCGGACTGGTGCATTCGGGCGAACTCCAAACCGGCGACCGCATCCCGGCGAGCAGAGAACTGGCGGTGCAGCTCGGCGTCCATAGGACCACGGTGGCGAACGCATATGCCGAACTCGAATCAGAGGGACTAATTCAAGGACATGTCGGCCGGGGGACGTTTATCTGCGGTTTGCCCCTGAAACAATTTTCACCCGCGCCGCGCACGAATGGAAACGGAGGCCCCGCGCGATGGGATGCGCTTTTCGCGGACGAGCGGGGAGACGAAGGGCTGAGCCGTCTGATGCCGGAGGTGCCCGCGGGCGCCATCGCTTTCACTTGCGCGCGTCCCTCGGAGGAATCTTTTCCGCTGGAGGAGTTCCGACGCTGCACGAACGCGGTTCTCAAGCGGGAGGGCCGGCGGATTCTCCAGTTCGGAGCGACAGATGGATACGAGCCGTTGCGCCGCGCGTTGATTGAATGGTTTCGCGGCGAAGGGCTCAACGTAAAAGACGAGCAGCTTCTGATAACGGACGGGGGCCAGCAGGCGATCGATCTGGTGTGCAAGGCGTTCATTCGCGCGGGGGATTCGGTTGCGCTGGAAAATCCGGCCTACCCAGGAGCGATCTCGATTTTGACGGGCGCACGCGCGCGAATGCTGCCGGTGCCGGTGGAGACCGATCCGGAACGCTCGGGCTATGCGGGACTGGATGTGGACGCGCTCGAAAACATCCTGCTGCAGAATCGGGTGAAGTTCATTTTCGTCACGCCGGATTTTCACAATCCAACGGGCACGGCAATGCCGGCGCCTCGGCGGCGGCGGTTGATCGACATCGCGGCTCGCTATCAGGTTCCCATTATCGAGGACAGCGTCTACGCGCGCACGCGATTGCGCGGGAGCACGCTGCCGTCGCTTCGATCGCTCGACACGAACGGCAACGTGATGCAGATTGACAGCTTTTCGAAGATTGCATTTCCGGGGTTGCGCGTCGGCTGGTGCATAGGAGCGCCAAGCGCGATCGAGCGGCTGCGCCTGGTGAAGCAGTCGACAGACCTGCACACGGACCAGCTTTCGCAAGCGGCGCTGGCGGAGTTCATCAGCCGGGGGCACCTGACACGTCACTTGGCGAAAATGAAGAAAGTGCATCTCAGCCGGTTGGAAGCAATGGAAGCGGCGCTTGAAAAACACATGCCGGAAAGGACCACATGGACGCGTCCGGAAGGCGGGATGACGGTGTGGATTACCCTGCCGGCAGGGTTTGATGCGGGCGATTTGCTGATTCACGCGCGTGAGCGGGGCATTTATTTCGTGCCGGGACGGTACTTCTATTCGCAGAGTCCACGAGCGAATACGCTGCGCTTGGGATTTTCGAGCGTGGATGAAAAGAATATTACGCGCGGCATTGAAGTGTTTTGCGATGTGGTGAAAGAAGAGCTTCGCAAGCGGCAGCGAGGCGTTCGGGATGAGGTCCGGGCGCGGGTGGCGCTGGTTTAGGGCGCGAAAAACTGTCCTCAGGCGCTAGAGCGAATGAGAGAAAGTCGCTTTTTGTCGGAGCCCATTCGCTTCGCCCAGGATGAAATGGAAGCTCCGACTCCCTAGAAAGCTCAGAGGCGCGACGGGATGCTGCTCAAACCGAATCCGACGAATCACTGCTTTGGCTGCGGCGGCGCAAATGAGCGGGGGATGCAGTTGACGTTTGAGCAGGACGACGAAGCGCGTCAAATTCGCGGGATCATGCGCTTGGGAGCGGAATATCAGGGCGGAGCAGGATTCGTGCACGGCGGAATTGTTGCGACGCTGCTGGACGAAGTGATGGCCAAGGTAAGTCGCTTCGGCCAGGATTACGCGGTAACTGCGCAGCTCACAATCGAGTATCTGAAGCCAGTGCCGGTGGACGAAGAATTGATCGTGAAGGGATGGGAGGTGGAACGCGACGGGCGGAATCTTCTTCGTGAAGGCGAGATTCGCGACGCGTCGGGGGCAGTTCTGGCCCGCGGGAAAGGCCGGTTTGTCGTGATTGACCCCAAGAAATTTCGACCGGGGATTGCGACGGCGGATGCAAGCGAGCAAGCGGACGGCAAACGGGTTTAGATTCGCGAGAGTTTCCGGCACGATTCGAATGGTCCGGGAGAAAAGGTGAACGATCATGGAAGCGACGAACGGTAATAACTTGTGGCGCGTGAAGGTGGGACTGGCGGAAATGCTGAAGGGCGGCGTGATCATGGATGTCACCAACGCCCAGCAAGCGAAGATCGCCGAGGAGGCGGGAGCCTGTTCGGTGATGGCGCTGGAACGCGTGCCGTCCGATATTCGGAAAGAAGGCGGAGTGGCGCGCATGGCGTCGCCGCGGGTGATTCGCGAGATTATGGAGACGGTTTCGATTCCGGTGATGGCCAAAGTGCGCATCGGACACTTCGCGGAGGCGCAGGTGCTGGAAGCGCTGGAAGTGGATTACATCGACGAAAGCGAAGTGTTGACGCCGGCGGACGAGGAGCACCACGTGTGGAAGCATGGATTCAAGGTGCCGTTCGTTTGCGGCGCGCGGAATCTGGGAGAGGCTTTGCGGCGCATCGGCGAGGGCGCGGCCATGATTCGCACCAAGGGTGAAGCTGGCTCGGGGAATATCGTCGAAGCGGTGCGGCACATGCGCGCGATTGTGGGGCACATGAAGAAGCTCACCACGATGGGCGAGGAAGAGCTGATGCATGAAGCGAAGGAACTGGGCGCGCCATTCGAGTTGGTTCAGTGGGTGGCGAAAAACGGAAAGCTGCCGGTGCCGAATTTTTCGGCGGGGGGCATTGCTACTCCAGCGGATGCGGCGCTGGTGATGCAGCTTGGGGCAGAAGCGGTGTTCGTAGGCTCGGGAATTTTCAAGTCGACTGATCCGGCGGAGCGCGCGCGGGCGATTGTGAAAGCCACGACGCATTATAAGGACCCGAAAGTGGTGCTGGAGGCGTCCGAAGAGCTTGGAGAAGCGATGAAGGGGTTGGATGTGAGGCAAATGGACGAGAAGGATTTGCTGCAGACGCGCGGATGGTGAACAGGCGGTGGCTAGAGGTCGGAAGTTAGAAGTTAGAGCTAGACGACCTAAGATCGAGGCTTTCTTTCGGGGAATTCCAAGAGAGGTTCTTCGACTGCGCATGCCGGCATTCGTCCAGAAGTCGGACGAATGCGAGGAAGAAAACCGGCATGCTCCGCTCAGAATGACAAACGGTGAACGAGATGAAAGTTGGGATTGTTGCGATACAGGGGGACTACGAGGCGCATGGGCGCATGCTCGAGCGGCTTGGTGTCGAGCACCGTTTCGTGCGGCGGCCGGACGAGCTTCTTGGGCTGGCCGGCGTGATCCTTCCGGGCGGGGAGAGCAGCACGCATCTGAAGGTGATGACCGAGGAAGGCCTCTTCGATGCGCTGAAGCAATTTGCGGCGAATGGCGGGGCATTTTTCGGCACTTGCGCGGGAGCAATTTTGCTGGCGCGCGAGGTGCATGGGCCGGCGCAAAAATCGCTGGGACTGCTCGACATTTCGATTTTGCGGAATGGTTACGGGCGGCAGCTTGCGAGCGACGTTCATCTGGGGCCGACGAAGCTACGCAAGGAACCGCTGGAGATGGTATTTATTCGCGCGCCCATTATTGAATCGACGGGTGAGGGGATTGAAGTTCTTGCGGAAGACGCTGGGCATCCGGTGCTGGTCCAGCAGGGGCGGGTGCTGGCTTCGACGTTTCATCCTGAATTGTCGGACGACACCACAGTTCACGAACATTTTATTAGCGGCTTGAAATAGTTTCTCGAACGAGGACGGGGCGAGCCATTTAACTTTTTCTCTCTGGTAATTCGAAGAGAGATTCCTCGACTGCGTGTCCCGGCCCTTCGCGCAAAACCTAAAGGCGCGGGACGCTCCGCTCGGAATGACAATCGTGTGGGTGGTGAGGGCTTCCTCTCTGACAATTCGAAGAGAGGTTCTTCGACTACGCGCGCCGACGTTCGCTGAAAAGCGCGAACGAAAAACAGAAATCGGCGCACTCCGTTCAAGGACGACGAAATTGCGGCGGGCCGCTAGTCGTAGTATTCCGCGCCGAGGTGGGTGATGAGGTCTTCGCCCATCATCCAGCGGAGGGTGTTTTTAAGTTTCATGAGCTGGATGAAGAGGTCGTGTTCGGGATAGACGGTGCGCGCGCACATCGGAGACTTGAAATAAAAGCTGAGCCATTCCTGAATCCCGCGCATGCCGGCGCGTTTCGCTAAATCGAAAAACAGAGCCAGGTCCAAAACGATCGGGGCGGCCAGAATCGAATCGCGGCACAGGAAATCGACTTTGATCTGCATCGGATAGCCGAGCCAGCCGAAAATATCAATGTTGTCCCAACCTTCTTTGTTGTCGCGACGCGGCGGATAGTAGTTGATCCGGACCTTGTGATGAATTTTGCCGTAGAGGTCGGGATAAAGATTGGGTTGCAAAATGTATTCGAGCGCGCCCAGTTTCGATTCTTCCTTGGTTTTGAACGAACCCGGATCGTCGAGCACCTCGCCATCGCGATTTCCCAGAATATTCGTGGAAAACCATCCGTTCAGGCCCAGCATGCGCGCCTTGAAGGCGGGCGCGAGGACGGTTTTCATCAGAGTCTGGCCGGTTTTGAAATCCTTGCCGCCGATGGGCACGTTTTTTGCTTTGGCATATTCTTCGAGCGCGGGAATATCCACGGTGAGATTGGGAGCGCCATTGGCGAAGGGCACGCCTTCGCTGATCGCAGCGTAAGCATAGAGCATGGAAGGCGCAATCGACGGATGATTCGTCTTCATAGCCTTCTCGAAGGCTTGCAAATCCTGGTGGACGTCCTCAGGCTTCAAGAAAACTTCCGTGGAAGCGCACCAGACCATCACGAGGCGGTCAAGTTTGTTTTTCTTTTTGAAATCGCGGATGTCTTCGCGGATTTGCTCGGCGAGATCGAACTTGGTTTTGCCTTTCTTGACGTGCGTGCCCTGAAGATTTTTCACGTAATTCTGATCGAACGCGGCCTTCATCGGGCGGATGTTCTTCAGGAGTTTTTCAGCTTTGGCGAGATCACGTGCGTCGAGAACTCCGGCCTTGGTGGCGGCCTGAAAGGCGCTGTCGGGGAATACGTCCCAACCGCCAAAAACCAGATCGTTGAGTTCCGCCAGCTTGACAAAATCTTTAATGCGCGGAATGCGATTTTCGGTTCGCTTGCCGAGGCGAATTGTGCCCATTTGCGTGAGCGAGCCTACCGGCAGTGATTCGCCACGCCGGACGAGTTCGACGCCCGCCATCAAGGTGGTGCTTACGGCTCCCATGCCAGGGGTCAAAATCCCCAGTTTTCCTTTTGGCGGAGCGATGCTTGCGGGCCTGCGCATTCAATTCCCCCTGACTCGTTCGAAAATGCCGCGCCGGATTTAACCGCGGCTTCGGAGCGCGTCTCAGCCCAGGCGGCGCGCCGGTGGAACGGAGCACAGCATGATGCGGCATACGGCATTCTTTTGCAAACCGAATCCAAGGCGCGATATTCTTGGATTTAGGGATCGCGCCCGACAGCGGCCTCGGAAGGCTGCGGCGCGTCAAAGTTTTCATGAGCAACGATCGCAACACGGCACGGCTTACACAGGCGTTCAAGACTGCAGCGGTGGGTGGTTTTGAGCGAGCCTACCGGCAAGTGCGAGTGGATCAGGGAAAATATTTGCGGCACTTGCAACGGGCGCACCGGCTGCCGGTTCAGTCATGGGAGGAAATGTTTCTGCTCGGACCGGAGGTTTTGAATCCGATTGCGCGGCGGACGATTTCGGCGGCTTCGAAAATGGCGGCGCTCGAGGGAATGGGGTTGGGGCTGGGCGGATTTTTGACCCTGGTGCCGGACATGGGAATTCTTTCCGCGATTACCCTGCGGATGATGCAGAAGCTGAGCTTGCTTTATGGGTTCGACTACGCCACCGAGGATGAGATGGTTGCGCTGTGGATGGCGACAGCAAGCGCGGCCGGGTTGGACTTGGGGCGCGATTTCGTCGAGAAGCAAGCGATGGAGCGCCTGGTCCCGCGAATCATTGACCGAGTTGCGGTGAAGGTAGGAGCGGAAGTCGCGGAGAAATGGGCGGCTCGAATTGTTCCAGTGCTGAGCGCGGGCGCCGGCGGCGCGATCAATTATTATTTTGTGCGAGCGTGGGGACGTCGCGCGCAAAGGCATTTTGTGGC
>DATDMO010000125.1:0-5203 GCA_036518755.1 Candidatus Acidiferrales bacterium
GCGGGCCGTGGTAATATGAATTCGTATGATGTGTCGGATGCTACTACTGCAGATCTTGCGTGGCTATTAGTGCTAGACTTATACAGCGTGTGTTGCACACTGTGATAGAATGCATAATGAGCGTTGATTTTTATGCCCCCAACCCCTGACAAGCATTTGGAGGAACGCATCCTGAACGCTGCGCTTCGTTTATGCCGCGCCCGGGGCGAACGCGGCCTTACTCTACGCGCCGTCGCTCGCGCGGCGGGGACGACCACGCCCACCGTCTACAAGCGATTTCGCGACAAAGCAACTTTGCGGGTCGCCGTCGCTCGACACATCTGGTATGAACTGATCGAACACCTGGTGGCTTCCACCCGGCTTGAGGAAACTTACCGAAGGTACATTCGGTACTGCGTGGAGCACCCGGAAGAATACCGGTTACTGACGGCCGCCTGGTCGGAGGTTTTCGGCTCCGAACCGAAGCGACCCGGCGAGGTCTGGTTCCGCAAGCTGCTCGCCGATCGATTTGGAGGAACGCCGGAGGAGTACGGGCCCGGGTATTACAGTGTGTTTCTCTTGTGCCACGGCGCCTCCACCTTGATCAACATGGCAAGCAACGAGGGTCTCCGGACGGAGCTGCGCGAGAATTGCATCGCGGTTTGCGACAGGTTGATTCAGAACGTGGACATGCTGCGTTCCGGCGCGACGACGCCGAAAAGCGATCGAGCTTAGCCCTGGAGTCCACTATTGCTTGTAGCGCTCGAATAATTGCTTGTAGTCGTGATTGTTTTCGTCGCAGATGTACTCTTGAATATCCCATTCGGGATGAAGCGCGAGCGTGCTCGCTTCGGTCCACGGAGCGGCGAAGACATTCGGATCTTCGATTGTTGCCGAGTACTTCAGTGTCTCATATGAGGGGCGCTGGAAACGCTCGGTCACGTGGTATGCGGTGGTATGGCGGTATTCGCCGACGGACACTTTATCATTCACGCCGACTACATCGACCACCAGCGTGTCGCCCTCCCAGTGCCCTACTGAATTGCCCATCCACGTGGGATCGAGATCCCTCGGGTGTGATCGCCCGTCAGTCGGGATGACGCGGAAAAGTTCGCCCGCTTCGTAGAGAATCACGACGAGCTTGGGGGTTTGCACGATCTGTATGGGATACGGCTCGTTGATGGTGTCCGGCACTCCCCGCGGTAGGCAATGCTCCCCTAACGAAAAGGAGTAATCGGGACCAACTTTATATTTCTCGGCGCCGGGCTTCAGCGTGATCTTGCCGATCGGCTTGAGCGCATGAAACGGCGCGATATAAATTCCAGAAAGGTCGGGCTTGCCGTCGGCGGTGCGCGGCACTGGCCGGCTAACGGGCGGGCGCGCCGCCGCGCTTTCGGGCGGTGCGGGGGTCGTACCCGGAACGGTGATGGTGACCGAACGCGTGTCCTTGCCCGGGCCGCCGAAGCCGAGCGCAGTTAGCGTGTAGGTTGTGGTCACACTGGGCGTTACCTTCCGGCTGCCGCGCGCGGTGACGACTCCGACGTTACGGTCAAGTACGATCCGGTCCGCGTTCACCACCGCCCATTTCAGAGTGACGGACTGGCCGGGTTGGATGGAGTTGGAACTCGCGGTGAAGCTGAGGATCTGCGCTCGCGGCCCGATTGGAAAGCCGTCGTGCGCCGGTGGCCGCTGCGCGGGCGTTTGCGGCGCTGCCGCGGCGGTTGCCAGCGCCGTAGCAAACGCAATCGAAATCCAGAATTTTCTTGAGATGTTCATGACGTCGACTCGAGGGTCGTCTGCGTTTCCGCAGGACCATAATCCACTCTATCTTGCATGTCAAACGCTGCCAGATAGAGGGCTCGGAAGCTACCAAGCGCAGAAGATGGTGCGCGCGCGTGATCCTCGAGTTGCCGTCTGTTCATCTCGTTAGGACCGACAGGAGACGCTTGATACACTGGCGGCCGGTTCATTTCGAGCTTCACTAACTATGGCAGACACCGCCGCAGTGCCGCCTGAATTATCTTCGACCGAGCGCGATAGCATCGCGCCCGTCTGGCACACAATTGTCTTCGTCGTCGTGATTCTGGGGCTTAGTTCCCTGCAAGCCGTCAAGCTACCTGCCTTGGAGGCACATGGGCGCACGCAAATCTACTTGAGCGGTATGGCACTCGAAGTGGTGCTCGTTCTTTACGTATGGCTGCTGGGCTTGCGTCCGCGGCGCAAGAGGGTGAGCGATTTGATCGGCGGAAAATGGACGCGTCCAATGGATATCTTGCGGGATATCGGCGTGGCGCTTCTCTTCTGGTGCGCCGTGATCGGCTTTCTACTGGCGATGCGTATCGTTCTTGGCAACAATGCCAGCGGCACTCGCACGATCATCACGCTGCTTCCGAGAACAACGGTCGAAATGATTGCTTTTGTGGGGTTGTCCGTCACCGCGGCTTTTTGCGAGGAGTTTCTTTTCCGGGGCTACCTTCAGCGGCAGTTTCTGGCCTGGAGCGGCAGGGTGGAAGTGGCGGTGGCTCTGCAAGCCGTGGTCTTCGGACTCGGCCACTTATATCAAGGATGGAAGGGCGCGCTAACCATCACGTTGTACGGCGCGATGTTCGGGATACTGGCAGTGATGCGGAAGAGTCTGCGTCCGGGAATGATTCAGCACGCCATGCAGGACAGTTTTACTGGAATCGTCGGGAGCCTGCTTATGAAACACGGCCGGTTGTAGCGTTGGTAGCAGGTGAGTCCGCTCATAGTGACGGAGAGCCGGGATGCGAGCCGGAATCCTTGAAGGTAACGACAACAAAGTGGCCATCAGTCGCCGGCGCGGTTTTAAAGACAGGCTTTGACCCCGCCGGCAGCCAGAGCAATCCACCCTTCAGCGCGCTCGTGGAACTAATTCCTCCCGACGCGGCCACCGAAACTCCGCTAAGACTTGCGATCAGAATATCGGCGCGATCGTCCCACGGCAGGGTCGTAACATTGTTGGCGATGTGCCAGGCTTCGACTAATAGCTCATCCGTTTCGAACAGAGGCGCGTGCGTGGCGGGAACCGCCGCGGTCGGCTCGGGAATATTGCAATTTTCTTTGGGCTGATCGCGGACGGCTTGCTCGCAGCGATTCCGAGCATTTCTCTGCGGACGCAGCAGCTCGATGGCTACATTACGAAGCGGGAAGTCCCGGGAGTTGCTGACTGCGTGGGAGAAGTTGCCGGGCGAATAGCCAATCGTGGGCAGGCGATTGTCTTGTCCGGCGCGACCAGGCGGTGGCGGCATCGCGGCATCCGCACCGGTGGGAAGCACGCTCAGATAGGCGAAGTCGTGTCGGTGAAAAAGTGTGGATTCGTGCGCGGGAATCTCGACGAAGAATACGCGCACGTAGGAATTTTCGAATTCGAGGTGATGGTGGTGCTCCTGCTCCATCGAAAGAGACGCGCGCTCGGAAGGTTGTTTTGAGTTTTGTGCGGGCGCTCGCTCTGAGACGAGAACCAGAACGGACAGGAAAACAAACGCGAGAAAAAAAGCAGGCCGCCGCAGCGAAAACTTTCGAGACATCGCGGCTACATCTTATAACGACCGAGATCCTCGTCGTTCAAATTCTCGAGCCACTTCCGCAGTTCTTCATTCGAGCTTTTTTCCGACACCACGCTGCTTATTTTCGAATTCTTGAGGACTTCATCTTCGACGAAGATCGGGCAATCAAGCCGCAGCGCGAGTGCCAGGGCGTCACTCGGGCGCGAATCCATCGACATGGTCTGGCCGTCGCGCTCCATCCAAATCAGGGCGTAGAAAGTATCGTCCCGCAGATCGGAGACGACAACTTTTTGCACGTGGACGTTCAAGCCGGTAAGAACATTCTTCAGAAGATCGTGCGTCATGGGCCGGGGCGTCTGCACTTTTTCGATTTCGAGGGCGATTGCGTTAGCCTCGTAAACGCCCACCCAGATCGGCAGAATTCCGGCGCCCTGCGCTTCTTTGAGGACCACGACGGGCATGTTGGTAACCGGGTCCATCATCAGACCTCGGATCTTAACTTCGAGTTCCATGATGGCCTCCCCGGCCCAGAAAAAAGCAGCGAATGCCTGCGTTACGTACTGCAGCTTTTCTAAATGACGTGTTCGCCGAACAAACTGTACGGCGCGGCGCGCGTTACATGCACCCGAACGTATTCTCCCAGAAGATTTTCACGCGGCGAAGAGAAATTTAGCACGCGGTTGCTTGTGGAGCGTCCAGCCCATTGATTTCGCGCGGCGTGGTGGCCGTCAACAAGCACCTCGAAGGCCTCACCGACGAGCTGGCTATTGCGCGCGGACTGAATCTGGCGCTGCCTTTCCTGCAAAACAGCGAGCCGACGCGATTTCTCCGCCTCCGGGACGGCATCAGGCATTGCCGAAGCAGGAGTGTTGGGTCGGGGAGAGTAAGTAAAGGCATAAACCCCGTCATATCCGACAGCCTCGAGTAATGAGATGGAATCCTCGAAGTCCTTCTCGGATTCGCCTGGGAAACCCACGATCACATCCGTTGTGATGCTGATCGGGCGGCGCGCGGCGCGGATCCAGGAAATCTTCTCAAGATACTCCTCGCGCGTGTAGGTGCGCCGCATGGCGCGCAAAATCGGCGTAGAACCCGACTGAACCGGAAGGTGAATGTGGTCGCAGAGCGCGGGCGTAGAATCAATCGCATCGACTATCTTGCGACAGAAGTCATTCGGATGCGAAGTGGTGAAGCGCATGCGGCGAATGCCCTCTACCGCGGCCACCTCGCAGAGCAACCCAGCGAAATCCAATTTGCGAGGCGAAGGGTCGCGGTAGGAATTGACGGTCTGGCCTAGTAGTTGAATTTCGGTGTAGCCGGCATCGGCCAAGCGGCGGGTCTCGGACAATATCGCAGTGCTTGCGCGACTGCGTTCCGGGCCGCGCGTGTGCGGCACCACGCAATAGGAACAGGTGTAATTGCAGCCTTCGATGATCGTCAGATAGGCGCGAAATGGATTATCGCGCCGCGTGACCTCGGTTTCGAAAGTTTCATCGGTATCCAGGTCGAGACCCATCACGCGGCGCCCGCCTGATTCGATCTCTGCAATAAGCTCGGGCAGCTTACGGTAGCTCGCCGACCCGCAGACCAAGCTGACCCAAGGCGCGCGCTCAAAAATCTCTTCGCCTTCCTGCTGAGCCAGGCAGCCGAGTACGCCAATGATTTTGTCTTTCGAGACTCCCCGCCACTCACCGAGG
>DATDMO010000126.1:0-9774 GCA_036518755.1 Candidatus Acidiferrales bacterium
GTGGGGTATCAGGCGGAGGGTTCTGGCGGCCGGGCGCTACAGGATCATGCGCAGTTTTTGCGCATTCACGGCGAGGAAGTTCCCGTAAAAGCAGAGATCGTGGAGTTGACGCAGCTTTCCGCGCACGCGGGCAGGAGCGAACTGCTGCGGTGGCTTTCGGGATTTCAAGCGCCGCCACGGCAAACATTCCTGACCCACGGCGAGCCGAGCGGCCTCAATGGATTGCGCGATGCGATCGCGGCGCAATACCGCTGGCCCGGCGTGACCATTCCAGATTATCTCGAATCATTCGAGCTGGGCTAGGTTTCGTGGGGTATCTAGTTTGTCATGGTTTGGAGATCGGTGTTTCAGAGCAGCATGCCTGATGATAGCTAACCAGCTGCGGATCGCGATCATTGCTAATTCTTATTTTGTACGTTCCCCGGCGAACGAGCGTGCCAAAGTGCGCGCCTTCTCGCGCGATCGGCCACGAATCTCCTAGTTCCGCCACACACTCGTATTCGTCTGGCGCTGATCTGTTGATAGGTGAAGGGATCGAGATTACAAGCCCGCGAGGGCCAGTATTGCACCAGCCGTCAGAGTGAACGTGAAAATTACTCCGGCGCAACTGAGAGATAATTCCGTTCTCGTCGACGGCGACTCCTCGCGCAAAGCCGACGCACATGTCTCTTCTATTTTCTAGGTGACTCGCGTGAATCTCTTGCTCAACCGCGAAGACAATGACGCGGTCCGCATTGGTGAGTTTGGCGCTGACGCTTGCGATGGCAGCCTGTTGAAATGCGCCAATCGCTAAAGAGGTGATGGCCAATCCCTTTAGAAGTCTGCTGCTCATAGGTAATCTCCGCAGGTGAAAATTACGTCGCGACACGGAGTTTGGCGAGGCGGTCGGCGGCGGCTTGCAACGTGGATTCTTTTTTGCAGAAGGTGAAGCGGAGATGGGTGCGGCCGTCGGCGGGATCGCGGTAGAAGCTGGAGCCGGGGACGGCGGCGACACCGATTTTCGTGACGAGATGTTTGGCGAAGGCGACGTCGTCCGGAAAGCCGAATGCGGAAATGTCCGTCATGATGTAGTAGGCACCGCGCGGCTTGAAGCAGCGAAAGCCGGCGTCGGTGAGGATGCCGAGGAGGCGATCGCGGCGGACGGTGTAATCGCGCGCCAGCGTTTCGTAGTAGCTCGTCGGAAATTGCAAGGCGACGGCACCCGCTTCCTGTAGCGGAGCGGCGGCGCCGACTGTGATGAAGTCGTGGACTTTGCGAATTGCGCCGGTGACTTCCGCTGGAGCGATGGACCAACCTACGCGCCAGCCGGTGACGCTATAGGTTTTCGATAGCGCGTTAATGGTGATCGTGCGTTCGCGCATGCCGTCGAGCGTGGCGAGAGAAATGTGCTCGGCTCCGTCGTAGAGCATGTGCTCGTAAATTTCGTCGGTGATGGCGTAACAGTTCCATTGGACGCAAAGATCGCGGATACATTCGAGCTCGGCGCGCTCGAAAACCTTGCCGGTGGGATTATTTGGAGTGTTAACGATGATTGCTTTGGTGGCCGGAGTAAATGCGGCCGCCAATTCTTTCGGATCGAAGGTCCAGCCGGGGGGATGCAGCTTGACGTAACGGGGCGCGGCGCCGGAGAGGATGGCATCCGGGCCATAATTTTCGTAGAAGGGTTCGAAGACCACCACTTCGTCGCCCGGGTTGATAATGGCCATCATTGAGGAAATCATCGCCTCGGTTGAGCCGCAGCAAACCGTGACTTCGGTCTCGGGATCAATTTGCATCCCACGCATGCGCTCGAAGTTCGCGGCGATGGCGTTGCGGAGGGCTTTCGCGCCCCAGGTGATGGCGTACTGATTCACGTCTGCCGCGATGGCCTGCTGCGCGGCGAGCTTGATTTCAGCCGGGGCGGGGAAGTCCGGGAAACCTTGGGAAAGATTGACTGCGCCGTGGCGGATCGCCAGACGCGTCATTTCGCGGATCACCGATTCGGTGAAGCGGCCTGCCTTGGAGGAAAGCTTTGGACTAGTTGCCGCTGCCCGTTGGATCGGTGCGGGATTCATGCTGTGCCCCGTAGAGCCGGCGATAGATGGCCGCGTTTCGGGAGATGATTTGGACATATTGGCGCGTCTGCGTAAAAGGAATCGACTCCACGAATTCGGCGGGCTCGCGGTAGTTCTGGCCAGCAGTCCACGCCGTCACGCGGTCTTCTCCCGCATTGTACGCGGCCAGCACCTCTTCCACACTTCCGAATTGTTTGTGCAGATTGGCGAGGTAAGTAGTCCCCAACCGCACATTGTACGCAGGATTGAAGAGACGCGCCTCCGAGTAGCGAAGCCGGGACTGGCGTGCGAGACGCCGGGCGGTTGAAGGAAGCAACTGCATCAGACCGAGAGCATTACTGACTGAGGTGGCATCCATTTGAAAGGCCGACTCCTGGTGAATCAGTCCCGCGACGAGCATGGGATCCAGCGCCATGCGACCCGACCAGTGCCGGATCAGATCTTCGTAGGGCAAGGCATAGGCCGCCATCCAGACATCGTGGGGCACGAGAGAAAAAGGCTGGCCATCGAGCTGGGGGAATAATTTCCGCACGGCGACGATTGCCGCTCCGTACTGACCCGCAGCGACGGCTTCTTGCGCGGCTTCCAGGAGAAGGCGCGGCGATCCGGTGGCCGCGTATGCAGCGCGCAATTCGAGCTCCGCGGAAGCGTCGAAGGCGATGGAGCGGAGCGCGTCGGCCCGTGCTTTGAGCTTTGCAGCGGCGGGTGGGACGGCTCCATCCAACTTGGGCGCCGCCGATACCGGAGGAATCGTCGCCAACAAATCGGATAGCTCCACATCTGATACTCTTAGCGGCCCCGGACCGAGAGCGCGAAGACGCTTGGAGCCAAGAATCTCAAAATAATTGTGAGGGTAGCGCTCGGCCAATTTTTGATAGTAGCCCCTAGCGAGAGCCGGAGTCTTAGCCTCTTCGGCAAGACGGCCCAGCCAGTAAAGGGCGTCTGGGGTGTACTGAGAACCGGGAAAGCGGCGCAGATGTTCCTGGAGGAGTTTTGCGCCGTTTGGATCGCGCTTCAGAACCGCTGTCCAGGTGACGCGCCAGTGAGCGTTATCCGCGTCGGCTGAGTCCGGAAACTGTTCCTCAACTCTTTTGTAATAGGTGGAGGCCTGATCGCGGGCGAGCTGCACCCAGTAGAAGTTTCCGGCGAGAAAAAGAGCGGCTTCGGTCCAGCTGCTCGAGGGGGCGCTAGAAACCGCGGACTCGACGGCCGCGATCATCTGGGGCTCTTGCTGGAGTCCCCGGTAATAATTGGCGAGAGCGTAGGAGCGTTCCGCATTGACGTCAGGATCGGTGATGGCCAAGGCTAAAACCTCCGTGGGAGGGTCGCCCAAGGCTAACCCGCATTCAAGAATCCGCAATTGAGCCCGCTCGCGGTCGGCGCCGGAAAGCTGCGGCAAAATCGCGGCATATTCGTTGCGCGCGTCGATGTAATTCTGATTGTTGAAAAGAATCGAGGCGTGATCGAGCTGTTTTTCGAGCGGAAGCGCCGGGAAAGCGGGGCCGAGAGTGCTGCGCAGGAAATTGAGCTTCACCAAGGCCTCGCGAGCATGCTCGCTGAAGGGAAAGTGCAGGTACAGAGCCGCGTAATCGTTGGCTGCATCGGCTGGTTTGCCCGCCTGTTCCTTGGCTTCGCCACGCAAAAAGAGGAGAGCGGGGCGCTGAGGCGTGAGATCGTAGGCGTCCAATGCATCGACGGCGGCTTGCGGCTGCTTTGCCGCGATGGCGGCGTTGCCGAGAGACTGGAGCGCCTGTTCCGTCATCGCGGAGTCGGGAAATTGAGCGCGAAATTTCTTAAGTTCGGCGACCGCATCAGCGTTGCGCTGCTGGGCGATATCCGTTTCCGCTACCCAATAGAGCGCGTAGTCGGCAAGGATAGGGTCTTCCTTGGCGCGAGCGAACCACGTTTGTGCGTCAGCGTAATTTTCCTTGCAGTAATCGTAGTAGCCCAGGGCCAGGGCCGCGCGCGCACTGAGCGGCCCGGACGATTTTCTTGCCAGCCAACTTAGGCCGTCATATGCCGATGAGGCTTTCTTTCCCTTGTCTTTGAGATCCCTGGAGAACTTTTCCAGCTTCTTCTCGGTCAGGACAACGCGAGGGGTAGCGCGCGAATGGACGGGGCGGGCGGAACATACCGAACACACAAGAAGAATCGAAGTTGCCAAGCACACGGAGCGCGCCGCGAACTTCGTCGCGTTTGGTCTAGTGCCGCAGGACGGGCGACGGATAGGGATACTCTCCAAGGGCGCCGGCATCTCCCCCTGCGAGAATTTCGACCATCCAACGCTGGAAATAATCCACCGGGTGATCCTGGATCGCGCGGAAGCGGCGGTCATATTCTTTGCGGGCTTTATCGAGATCACTGCGCAACCGATTGCATAGGTCTTTGTTTTCCCGGCCCAAACGAACATCCTTGGGCCGCAATAATTTTATGTCCTGCATGGCAACTTTGGCGACACGATTCGCGCGGCGATGGAGATCCTGCAAATCGGGCGGGAGACTCGCAACGTCGAACGCGGGCACGGGGGTAGCTGATGGTTCGGCGGTGGCATTTGGCGGCGAAGCCGAAGGATAGTGCGGCGCGCTCGCGGGGATGTCTTGAACTTCTTCGGCAGCCTCGGCCCATTCCGATTCGGCGTCCTCGGCAATCGGAGCGGGCGCGACATCGGCCACAGAGGGAATTTCGGCCGGCTCCTGGATCGCGACGCCGGCTGTTTTCGAGGTCGGAAGGTTGTCAGAATAGAGGCTGTCGCGGGGGTTCAACGCAACGGCAACGAAGTTCGAGAGCACGGACAGGCCGGCGGCTAGCGCGGAAGCGGCCGTCTGCGCGCGTAGCATCGCCGGAAGGGCATTGCTAGGCCGGGTGGACGAGCAGGCTGCGACCAAATCGGCGTAGGCCTGGTGAAGTTCGTCCGCGGTGCGCTGCAGCGGAGCCAGATTGTCGCGCAAGGCCCGGGAAACAGCCTCTTCGAGGGCCAGCTCGAGGGATCGTTGACGTTCTTTCAAGGGAATACCCGCATTGGCGATTATGGAAACGGCGCGGAGGAGTGTCAACTGACATTCAGGCGGCAAGTTCCTGCCAAGCATGCGAGATGGGTCCAAGCGGTACTTCTTGGTACTACGCGAATAATTCCCGCACTTGCAGAGTAACGGAGATGCCGGCGGAAACGTTACCAGATGCGGCAGCGTTGCTCCGCTGGGCGGACCATCTTCGAATCGGCGGCGCAAGAGAAGGCTTTGGCGAATGCGGGCGTGTTTGAGAGGGCGCCATTGGCGCGGAATTGGTCGAGGGGATGCGGATCGGTTTTGGCCTGGAGGCGGGCGAATTCCGGCCGTAGGTTGGCCGCCCAAATCTGAGCCCAGCCCACGAAAAAGCGCTGCTCGGCGGTGAAACCGTCGATGGGCGCGGGAGCGGGCTTGCCGGCAAGCGTTTTTTCGAACGCAGCGTGGGAAATGGTAAGACCGCCGAGGTCGGCGATGCTCTCGCCTTCTTCGAGCTTGCCGTTTCCGTGCAAGCCCGGCTCGACTTCGTAGGAACCAAACTGTTTTGCGATGCACTCGCCTCGAGCCTGGAAATTCTTCAGGTCTTCGGGCGTCCACCAATTCTTCAAGTTGCCCTTGGCATCGAATTTCGCGCCCTGGTCGTCGAAACCGTGAGTCATTTCATGTCCAATGACCGAGCCCATGCCACCGTAATTGATCGCGTCGTCGGCGTGAAGATCGAAGAAGGGAGGCTGAAGGATTCCGGCGGGGAAAACGATTTCATTCATAGAGGGATTGTAATAGGCGTTGACGGTGGGCGGCGTCATATTCCATTCGGTGCGGTCGACTGGCTTGCCGATTTTGGCGATGTCGCGCGCAAACTCAAAAGAGTTGCCACGAAGAACATTTAGAACGTAGGGGCCGCGGTCAACTTTATAGGCGGAGTAATCGCGCCATTTGTCGGGATAGCCGATCTTGAGATTGATGGCGTTCAGTTTCTTGATGGCTTGCTCGCGGGTGGCAGGGCTCATCCAGTCCAGAGTGGAGAGGTCGGCGCGGAGGGCGTCGATAAGATTGTGAACCATGGCCAGGGCGCGGGCTTTCGCTTCGGGCGGGAAATTGCGCTGGACGTAATACCGTCCGAGAGCCTCGCCGAGCTCGCGGTCGGTGGCTTGAACGCAGCGTCGCCAGCGAGGAAGCATCTGCTTCGTGCCGGTAAGAGTGCGACCGTAGAAGTCAAAGTTTTCCTCGACGAACTTTTCGGGCAAGCTCGCGGCGACAGAATGGACAAGGTGCCAACGGAGGTATGTCTTCCAGTCGTCGAGCGGGACGCTGGTGAGGCCTGTGTCAACTTGCTTGAAGAAGTCAGGCTGTCCGATATCGGCACTGGCGAGAGCGGGAGCGCCGATTTCCTTGAAATAGGTGGTCCAAGAAAAGTGAGGGGTGAGATCGCGGAGCTGCGCCAGCGGCATTGGGTGATAGTTCGTTTCCGGATCGCGCAGATCTTCACGCTTTTTGGAGGCAGTCGCGAGCGCGGTTTCGGCATCCATAACGGATTTGGCTTCGGCGGCGGCTGTGGAAGGATCGTCACCCATCAGCTTGAACATATTGGTGACGTGCTGGATATAGGCGGCGCGAAGGTGCTTTGAGCGGGCGTCGTCATCGAGGTAATACTGACGGTCGGGGAGTCCGAGGCCACCTTGGCCGGCGCCTGCAATCACCTGAGTGCTGTCCTTCAAATCCTGTTCGGAACCAAAGGAGAAAACCGCATTGGCGCCACCGTGTTGGAGCCGCGCGATTTCATCCTGCAGAGAAGCGATGTCCTTGATCTTGGCAATGCGCTGCAATTCGGGCTGGATCGGCTTGAGTCCGGCAGCTTCGACCTGGGTTTCATCCATGCAGCTTGCGTAGAAATCACCGATCTTTTGCCAATTGGAGCCGGGCTGGGCTTTGGCGTCTTTGGAAGCTTCCTCGAGGATTTCATGGAGGAGGGACTCGTTGTGATCGCGAAGCTTGTTGAAGGTGGCCCAGGCGGCGCGATCGGCCGGGACGGGATTGTTCTTCATCCAGCCGCCATCGGCAAACTCATAGAAGTTTTCGCAGGGGGAAACCGAGCGGTCCAGATTGGCAAGATCGAATCCGTGGCGGGCACTGGCGTCTTCCGCCGTCGAGGAACCCCCGGCTGCCTCGTCGACGAAGCTCACGCATCCTGGAACGCGGCCAGCTCCAAGAGAAGGAGCGTCGCTATGCGAGCGTGGAGGCTGCGATATGAGAGATGAGGGAAAGAGTGAGATCAGCGACGCCACTAAAGCCAATCCGAACAGGCGAATCATCAGGACTCCCTCCCGTGAACAAAACTTCAGAGAATCGCCGGCACGGAAGTGAATTGGCGTTGAACTTTCGGCACGCCGCGCAGCATCGAGCATTTTGAGTGGGCGGGGGATGAGGTGTCAAGGTGCCGAACCTGTGGACTAAGTATTGATTCCCTGGCGGGCTCAAAGTGCTAGAATGGTGCGAAGACGTTGGGGGCAGTATGGGTGAGCGCGCCACGGTTAGATGTGGAAGTCGCAAGAATGGGCTCGTGCGCGCGGCACTGGTTTTCCTCGGTTGCTTGTTAGCGCCGTCTTTCACTAATGCGCAGATGGAACCTCCTGGGCCCGCTGCTCCTCCGCCATCCTCAGGCGACAGCTTCAAAATCCATCGGGGCCACCCAATCCGAACCGAAACGGAATTGACCCTAGTCGGCGCGTCGGTGACCGATCCGCTGGGCCGCATTGTTACGGGGTTGGAGCAGCAGGATTTTCGAGTGTTCGAGGATGGCACCGAACAAGAGATCGTCAGCTTCATGAGCGAGGATGTACCAGTCTCCATCGGCGTGATTTTCGACATGAGTGGGAGCATGGCCGATAAGATCGACAAATCAAGGCAAGCGGCGGTGCAGTTTTTCCGCACGGCAAACCCGCAGGACGAATTTTTCCTAGTGGATTTCAACGACCGCGCCCAACTAGTTAGCCCATTTACGGAAAGCGTCGATGATCTCCAGAACCGGCTGATGTACGTAGGCGCGCGGGGGCTGACCGCCCTCTATGACGGAGTTTATCTGGGTTTGAGTCAGATGAGGTCAGCACACAACACAAAGAAAGCTTTGCTCATCATATCGGATGGAGGGGATAATCACAGCAGGTACACCGAAACGGAAATTCGAAGGTTTGTGCGGGAAGCGGACGTGCAGATTTATGCGATCGGACTGTTTGAACCGGATGGCGGTCCGACTCCGGAAGAACGCGGCGGGCCTTCGCTTTTGTCAGACCTGACGACGATGACCGGAGGGCGAGCGTTTACGGTGAACAATTTGAATGAGCTCCCCGATATCGCCTCGAAAATAAGCATGGAGCTACGAAATCAGTATGTTCTCGGGTATAGACCTTCCAAGCGAACGCACGACGGCAAATGGCGAAAGATTAAGGTCAAGCTGCACCCGCCCAAAGGTTTGCCGCCGCTTACCGTCTCGGCGAAGAGCGGGTATTTTGCGCCCGAACAGTAGCCGGTTCGCTTCAGTGCTGGGCATTCTGGTTATCGCCCTTTTTGCAATGTGTCCCTGCGCGCCGGCACAGAACCCTCCTCCGATCCTGGCACCCTCGAGTCCACCGCCGCCCCCGACCACCCCGCAATCGCCCCCCCATCGTCTGAAGGCAGACGTGGACTTGGTGGTGCTGCATGTGACAGTTACGGATGACAGAGGTCAATTTGTTGCAGATCTTAAACAGAGCAATTTTCGGGTCTTTGAGGACAAGGCCGAGCAAAAGATTTCCTTTTTTTCGCGTGACGATATTCCCGTGACCATGGGTTTAGTGATCGACAACAGCGGCAGCATGCGCGAAAAACGGGCGCAAGTGAATGCGGCGGCAATGACGTTCGTGCGAACGAGCAATCCGCAGGACGAAGCCTTCGTGGTGAATTTTAACGACGAATACTACCTGGATACGGATGGCGAGTTCACAAGCGATCAGAAGAACTTGAATGAGGCACTTTCGCGGATCGATACACG
This sequence comes from Candidatus Acidiferrales bacterium, assembly GCA_036518755.1. GTDB lineage: Bacteria > Acidobacteriota > Terriglobia > Acidiferrales > UBA7541 > Palsa-295. Next base: position 9,084 of record DATDMO010000126.1, read on the forward strand.
CGGTAGCACGGCTTTATATGACGCGGTAATAGGATCGCTCGGTCACATAAAGAAGGGACACAAGGACAAGAGGGTGCTTCTGGTAATCACCGACGGCGACGATGACGCAAGCGAGAAGTCGTTCGAGGATACGGTGAAAGCCGCCGAGCAATCCAACGCAACAATCTATGCGGTGGGAGTCTTTAGCGCAGACGATCTGAAGACCGACAAGAAAATGGTTCGGCATTCGAAAAAAATCCTGATGGAACTTTCCGAAGCGACAGGCGGCCAAGCCTACTTTCCCGACAATTTGGAAGACGTGACTCCAGTATGCGAGCAAATAGCGCGAGAAATCAGAAACCAGTACACCATTGGCTACTACCCGACAGACACGGCGAAGGACGGCAGTTTTCGCCAGGTAGCGCTCAAGGTGTTTCCCCCGGGCGGGCGTGGCAAACTCTTGGTGCGAACGCGAACTGGATACTACGCGCCGAAGGCTTCGTCTTCGGGAGATTAACGGTCTCTTCCTTGCGATTAAGCACTTTTGAAATTTGCAGACCCCGACTGTCTTGATTGACCTACGCTTCGTATCAGGCTTCCAACGGTTACTAAAATTACGAACTGAACGAATACTTTGCGAGGTGCGGAATGAGATATGACGCCATCGTCATCGGTTCGGGACAGGCAGGAAATCCATTATCCAACGCGCTGG
>DATDMO010000127.1:0-5632 GCA_036518755.1 Candidatus Acidiferrales bacterium
CTGGCAGCGGTTCTGGGCGGGACGCAATCATTGCATACGAACTCGCTGGATGAGGCTTGGGCATTGCCTACCGAATCCGCGGCAACGATCGCGCTGCGGACGCAGCAGATTCTGGCACACGAAAGCGGCGTGACGAATACGGCAGACCCATTTGGCGGATCGTATTTTGTGGAATCGCTGACCAACGAGATCGAGCACGGCGCGCGCGACTACATCGAGCGGATCGACGCGATGGGCGGAATGGTTCCGGCGATCGAGCGCGGTTATCCGCAGCGCGAAATCGCTGATGCGGCCTACCAATATCAGGCCGCTGTGGATCGCAAGGAGAAAATCATTGTTGGCGTGAATGATTATCTCGCGGAGGAGAAGCCGATCGAGATTTTGCGGATTGACGAGAGTGTTGCGGGTCGCCAGGCAGAGAGGTTGCAGCGGCTGCGAGCATCGCGGTCGAATGAAGAAGTGGAACGGAAGCTTTCGGTTCTGCGTAAGGCTGCCGACGGCGGTGAAAACCTGATGCCGCATCTGATCGGAGCGGTAAAGGCGTATGCCACGCTTGGTGAGATTTGCGACGCGCTACGGGAAGCGTTTGGCGTGTATGCCGAGGCGGCGATTACGTAACGCGCGGCCACGAAATTCAGGGCTAAAGCCCAGTTCATTGAAGCAGTCGTTCCCCGGCATGAATGCCGGGCTTCCACCGAACTGCAAAAGTGGTGGGCATTTCTTGACGAAAATGGGGAATCCTGATAAAAACGTCCATTCCATGCTGTTAGGTTTGCAGTAACTTCTCGCGATTCACGGCTCCTGTTCCGGGAGCGTTCATCCGGAGGAAAGGGCATTCTGACAGGGAGGGGTACTTTGCGGGTGTGGACCGACAACCGGCCATGATCCATCACCGCCTTCCAGAGCGAGACCCAACCAATTCCTTATGACAAATGTCGATGGAGGATCACTGATGAGTAATGGACTCGCTCGCGCCGGTTCGGCGAACAACGGGATGCTGGGGCGCCCGCTAGCAAGGATGATTGCGGGAGGCGGCGCGCTGATTTCTTTTCTGCTGATGGCGAGCGCGGCGCACGCGCAAGAGAGCGGCGGAAGCACCGCGGGCGAGGCGAACCTGAAGCTGCCCGATTTGTCGCAGGTGCAATTCCTGGGCGTGGATGGCCACAAATTGCTGTTGTGGGGAATCCTCTTCTGCATTTTTGGATTGTGCTTCGGAATGACGATCTACGTGCGGTTGAAGAACCTGCCGGTACATCGGGCGATGCGCGAGATTTCCGAGCTGATTTACGAAACGTGTAAAACATATCTCGTCAAGCAGGGCAAATTCCTTTTCCTGCTGTGGATATTCATCGCGGCGGTGATCATCCTTTACTTCGGCGTGCTGCGCCACTACGAGACGGTTCGCGTGGTGATGATCCTATTTTTCAGCGTCGTGGGAATCCTGGGGAGCTACGGCGTAGCTTGGTTCGGGATTCGCGTGAACACCTTCGCGAACTCCCGCACGGCTTTCGCGGGGCTGCGCGGCAAGCCTTATCCGATTTATCAAATCCCGCTGCGCGCCGGCATGAGCATTGGAATGATGCTGATCAGCGTGGAACTGCTGATGATGCTAATTATTTTGCTGTTTGTTCCGGGAGACTATGCGGGACCGTGTTTTATTGGGTTCGCAATCGGCGAATCGCTGGGCGCGGCGGCACTGCGTATCGCCGGCGGCATCTTCACCAAGATCGCTGATATCGGCGCGGACCTGATGAAGATCGTTTTCAAAATTAAAGAGGATGACGCGCGCAATCCGGGCGTGATCGCGGACTGCACCGGCGACAATGCCGGCGATTCGGTGGGGCCCAGCGCAGACGGGTTTGAAACGTACGGCGTGACGGGCGTGGCGCTGATTACTTTTATCTTGCTCGGAGTTTCAAATCCGGTGGTGCAGGTGCAACTGCTGGTTTGGATCTTTGTGATGCGCATCGCCATGCTGGTGGCCGCAGCGGCGGCGTATTTTATCAACGGCGCCATCGCGAAACCCCGGTACGGCAACGCGGACAAAATGAATTTCGAGGCGCCACTGACTTCGCTGGTGTGGATCACGTCGATCGTATCGATTGCGCTGACGTACGTGATTTCGTATTTCGTGATTCCCGACCTGGGCGGAGACCCAACGCAATGGTGGAAGCTGGCAACGATCATTTCGTGCGGGACGCTCGCTGGCGCAATTATTCCGGAACTTGTGAAAGTGTTCACCTCGATGGAGTCGCGGCACGTTCGCGAGGTGGTGAGCTCAGCCCAGGAGGGAGGGGCGTCGTTGGGGATTCTGTCCGGCTTCGTGGCAGGGAATTTTTCGGCGTATTACCTGGGGCTGACGATGATGGTGCTGATGGCCGTGGGGTACCTCTTCAGCCTGGGCGGCTTGAGCGCGATGATGATTGCCGCGCCGGTGTTCGCGTTTGGACTGGTGGCGTTCGGATTTTTGGGAATGGGTCCGGTAACGATCGCGGTGGACTCGTACGGGCCGGTGACGGACAACGCGCAGTCTGTGTACGAGCTATCGCTGATCGAGAAGGTGCCGAACATCGAGGCGGAGCTGAAGAGCGAATTCAACATTGATGTTCGGTTCGACCGCGCCAAAGAAATGCTCGAACAAAATGACGGCGCGGGAAATACGTTCAAGGCGACCGCCAAGCCGGTGCTGATCGGCACGGCGGTAGTGGGAGCAACCACGATGATCTTCTCGATCATCATGGCGCTGACGAACGGGCTAACGGCGAATGTGGACAAGCTTTCGCTGCTGCACGCGCCTTTTGTGCTGGGTGTAATCAGCGGGGGCGCGGTGATTTTCTGGTTCGTCGGGGCTTCGACGCAGGCGGTGACGACGGGCGCTTACCGGGCGGTGGAGTTCATCAAGGCAAATATCAAACTCGAGGGCATCGAGAAAGCGTCGGTGAGTGACAGCAAGAAAGTAGTGGGGATTTGCACGGAGTACGCGCAGCGCGGGATGCTGAACATTTTCATTGCGGTGTTTTTCGCGGCGCTGTCCTTCGCGTTCGTGGAGCCGTTCTTTTTCATAGGCTACTTGATTTCGATTGCCGTGTTTGGACTGTACGAGGCGATTTTCATGGCCAACGCGGGCGGCGCATGGGACAATGCCAAGAAAATTGTCGAGGTCGAGCTGAAGCAAAAAGGGACGGCGCTGCACGATGCGACGGTGGTGGGCGACACGGTCGGCGATCCGTTCAAGGATACGTCTTCCGTGGCGCTGAATCCGGTGATCAAGTTCACGACGCTGTTTGGGCTGCTTGCCGTAGAACTGGCGGTGGATTTGAGCGGCAAACAGCCGCTGCTGACGCACATTTTGGCCGCGGTGTTTTTCATCGTGTCGTTCTTCTTCGTGTACCGATCGTTTTACGGGATGCGGATCAAGGCCGGACGCGCGTAGGGGCACGAATCCGCGCGCAGAAGTTACGGATTTCGAGTGGTGAGATTGCCGGAAGGCGATCGCGCTTGTACCCACAGGCTATCCGCTAAGTGCGTGAACGGCGGCACCAGTTCGGCGATCCTTTGTCCAGCGAAAGACGCTAGAACGACCATCTTCCCGGCCAGCGAAAGCAAGTCCAAATCTGAGAGCTGGGGATCCTGGCTGAAGAATCCATCCGCACGGAGTTGTAGATCGTGCAAGCCAGCGTTTTCGATTGCCTGCCGGATTTTTGCGCCCGTCCAATAACGCATTTCAAAAGTGCCCGGAGCGGCGTCGCGGAAGCCGCGTTTGGCCTGCCGGACAAAGCTGTAAAGGCCGAATGCATTGGGGAGCTGGACCAGGCAGAGTCCGCCGGGCTTCATCACGCGTGAGACTTCTTGAAAGAAACGAACGACCTTCTGTCGGTCGATGTGCTGCAAGACGCTGTAGGAAAACACCACGTCCACTGAACCTGAACGGAACGGCAGCACCTCCACATCGCCGCATACAAAACAGGCCTTCGCGTCAAGTTGGCGGGACACTCGCTTGGCGGCTGCGAGAGAGTCAATGTGGACGTCCAAGCCGATGGGAAAGAATCCGGCCCGGGCTGCGGCGATGCTCCAGCGACCCCAACTACAACCGACGTCGACCACAACTTTGCCGGGAGACGGAGGAAGCGGCCAACGCGGAATGGGATAACGCTTTAGGTTCCCTCTGGCGCCGCGATAAAGATTCCCGTTTGTGTTTACGACCCAATCGTCCACGAAGGCGTCAACGGCCGGTGCTTGGCCGGGCTTGCGACGGACGGCTTCCATATTCTTGGGGATCGGTTCGCGGCGCACGGCTTCGGTGAAGATCGGGACTTCGTCTTCTACCGGGAAACTGTGACCGTGCTCGCAAACAAGGGCGTTGCCTGAGGTCCGAAGATTGCTGCGATCGGAGGGGCAGGCGAGAAGCTGCGTTAGCTGTTCGCAAACCAAGTCAATTCATAGACCCTCTAACTTCTTATTGCATTTCAGGCGATCTGGCAATGGCTTTGGCGATGGACCGCTCAGGACTTGACGACGCCTCCGTTGGGTCCGTGACGTTAAACTCCGGCAGGCAGAAGAAGTTGCGGTAGCTCCGAGGCAAGAAAAGATCTGACGATTAGGTGCGGATTCGATCGAGGAGGTCGCGAAGTTTCCGTTCATTTTCAGGGGTGATCGTCGTGAACTCGATTCCCATGCCATGGTCCGTCAGGTAACGCACGGCGCAGTCCACTTGGATCGACAGACTGGCGCAGGTAAGTTTGAGCGCGAAGACGGTGCCTGGCTGCTGCACGTCTTTGGCGCGAAGAAACATGCCTCCCATGCCGATGACGGTGGCACTCCCGGTGAGACCGTGACCGGAGGCGCGAATTTCAATGGCGGCCGGCACGGAGATGCGTTCGTGGCGCCGCAACGCAGCATGAGTCATATGTTGAGTTCGCCGGAATAAGAAGCGCTATTGCTGATCGCGACGAGCCGCGCGAAAACCGTCAAGCGTCCAGGAATCCTGAGTCTCGTCGTGGCGGAGGACGTAGTAATTACCGTCGTCGGCACGAACGCGAAAATAGCTGGCCCCCGGAGAAAACCATCGTCCATCGAGTTCGTCCACCAAGAACTCGCGGCCGCGAATGACGAAGCGGAGCGGCCGTTCCTCAGGACGGTAGCCTGCATAGCACTCCACGCGAATCTCGTTCATAGCACCTCCGCGGGCTGGATGCGCCGCAAAGGAACAGCCATGCGCTTAGTTTAGCACCAGCGAGGCTTACCGCGCTCTTCCTGCGTTCATGGAACGATAACCAAAAGCTTGCCGCGCGACGATGCCGCCTCGCGAACCTCGGCATTATAGGCGGCGCCGAGAAGAACGATGACCGCAGTCAAAAACATCCACAGGAGCAGACCGATGGCCGACGCCAAGCCTCGATAGATCACATCGTACGGCATCTTTCGCACGTACCAGCCAAAGGAAAGGTCCGTTACCCACCAGAGTACCGTCGAAACCGCCGCTCCTGGAAGGACGGCGCGATAGTTGGCGTGCCCCGGACGGCCAAGCAGATACAGCGAGACCAACACAACCATGGCGAGCACGAATATCGCGGATGCGTAACAGGTCCACTCAATTTCCCGCGCAAGGTGAGGCGATCCTGTTTGGAAAAAG